>CBDUMB010000385.1:0-3712 GCA_965368205.1 uncultured Pseudomonadaceae bacterium
ACGGAGCGCTCGCTGCAGCGCTTGAGTCACCCACCGCATACGACTTATCACGAACAACGCGCCATGACAAAAGACGGCTGGCGCTGGCTGGCCTGGTCGAATCGTGCCGTACTCGACGACCAGGGTGAACTGGTGGGTATCACCGCCGTCGGTCGCGACGTCACCGACATCAAACGTCTTGAAGAACGTGTCGCCCATTCGCAGAAAATGCGCGCAATGGGTGAGTTAGCCGGCGGGATTACGCATGACTTCAACAATTTGCTGCAGGTTATTCTGGGTAATATGGAATTTCTGTTGCTCAGCGACAAACACGATGCTGAGACGCGAATTGCGTTGGAGAACGTGCGTGATGTAGGCACACGTGCAATGAACCTGACCAAGAAACTTGCAACGCTGAGTCGCCAGGATGTGGCACGTCCGGAGGTGTTCGACGTTAACGAGTTTTTGCAGGAGCTGCAGGAGCTGCTCGAGCACACACTCCCGGCCTCTGTGGATCTCACTGTGATACCTGCAGATTCACCGCTGTCTGTCTTCGGTGATCGCTCGCAGCTCGAGCAGGTCATGCTCAACCTGTGTTTTAACGCACGCGATGCCATGGCGTCGAAAGGGCGTATCCAGATAAAGGCTACTCGGCAAACGGTTGATCACGTCGGGCTGGGGCTCGACGCTCAACCGGTCGCTGGCGACTACGTCCTGATAACCATTGAGGACAATGGCCAGGGCATAGAAGCAAAGGTGTTGCCCCGTATTTTCGATCCATTCTTCACGACCAAAGAAATTGCCACAGGGACGGGTCTGGGCCTGGCAAACTGTTACAGCATCGTCGAAGCTCACAACGGTACGATCACTGTTGATTCGACACCTGGCGAAGGCAGCTGCTTTTCCGTTTATTTGCCGATATCCACACAAGAGCTGAGCGAAACGGGTAGGGCCAGTGATACGGCTGCGCCAGCGATAACGCGCGCAGCGAGCACCGGCGGCGGCCTGGTTCTTGTTGCTGACGATAACCCGCAGCTGCTGGATCTCGCCTGCAAGATTCTCGAGAAAATGGGTTATGAGACTTGCGCGGCGTCAGACGGAAAGCAGGCGCTGGAGCTTTACAGAGCGAGGCGGGACGAAATCAGTCTGCTTGTGCTTGACCTTGTTATGCCTCAGATGAGTGGCCAGGAGGTTGCAGCAGCAGTCCGTGAACTCTCAGACGAAGTACGTATTCTGTTCGTTTCGGGCTATGTACCTGAGCAGACAGAGAGTGCCTTGAAAGAACCTTTGATTCGCAAACCTTATACAATCAAGGCGTTCACAAAAGCTCTGCAAGATCTCGGTTAGCCTCAGTCCTGATGAACAACTGGGTGCAGCCAGTCAGATCACTTTACTGACACTTGTGTCAGTAGTGAAACGCGATAGACTGGTTATAGAGTCAGAACACCAGACCCAACCTTATGACGCTAGGTAAACCAGCTTCCATTTTCTTTTTCCGCGTGCTCGGTATTGTGCTGGTTGCCGTCATGGTCATGCTTGTGCCGGATGTTGGTCCGAATCGCGTCTGGCTGGTAGGTATACTGCTTGGGGTCCATCTCCCGATTGCACTCATCAGTCAATGGAAGCTCCCCGACAGCTTACTCGCTTGGGTTGAACCCATGCTCGACCTGACTGTGTGCGTTGTGTTTATCCACCTCGTCCCTCAATTCTGGCACACCGGTCTGGTCATTGGTTTGATGGTCGCACTTGCCCCCAGTGTGACAACAACCGTCAGTAGTCACCGCTATTACATCGTCATGGGGGTTTTTCTAGTCGGGGGGTACGCTTTAGCGGGCTATGTGCACAACGTACCAGGCTGGGAAGTTCCCATTCTCGCCATTGCAGGTGTCATGCCCGCCATCGTGTTTTATGCGTATATGCAGGCACAGCGGGCAGATCGCATGCGGCAGCGGGCACAGTCCTTGGCAACGCTTAATCAGGTTGCTGGTGGTGTAGCGCATGACTTCAACAATCTGCTGACCGGCGTGCTGGGTTATGCTGAGCTGGCGCTCGCGGACCTTGACCCAGCAGCTCCCGCACGCAAATCAATTGAAGAAGTTATCAACGGCGCTCAACGTGCCAGCATGTTGTCCGGCCAGTTACTCGCTTTTTCCAGGCATACGGTCAAACGTGAAGATCTGCTCGATCTGACCAGTGAGTTGTACATCATCACCAGTCTGCTCAAACCTACGGTCCCCAAAGGGGTCACCATATCTTTAAACATCGCTGATGATCTGCCGTGGGTACACGGCGACCGTGCCCAGCTGCAGCAAGTTATCATGAACGTCATCCTGAATGCCGCTGAAGCATCCGATCATGTGCCCTGCAATGTCAGCGTCAGTATGTATTGTGAACCAGGGCATGCTGATCAATTGGTATTGGAAATCATCGATGAAGGAAAAGGTATCGCCGAAGAAAATCTGGCAAAAATATTTGATCCGCTTTTCACCACCAAGTTACGCGGCCATGGGTTGGGTTTAGCCAGCGCCAAACGCATTATCGAGGCTCATGGAGGCGCCATCAGAGTTCACAGCGAAGCAAACAACGGCACAGTAGTGAAGATCACTTTGCCTGCCGCGTCGGAGGCAAATCATTTGGTCGATGATGCGTGCGCAACAAAAACTGTTTCAGGTAGTCGCGTGCTTGTCATTGAAGACGACCCCACAGTGCGGGATGTGTTAGCCAGACTACTGAGCAATCTGGGTTTGAAGCCATTGCTTGCCAGAGATGGCCCGCAAGGGCTGGCGATGCTGCAAGACCCGACAGCTGCCATCGGTCGCATCATTCTCGATTTAAACATGCCTGGCATGGATGGCTGGCAGGTGCTGGATCAGATTCGCAAATTTGACGCAGACATACCGGTTTTAATCTGCAGCGGATACGACCCTGAAGAACAGAACCTCACAGGCACGCGCGCTCACATACACTTTCTGCAGAAGCCCTTCACGCTGGATAAATTGCGCTCCGCACTGACTGAAGAGTGATATTTTTTGCACGGCGCAATTGAATCTTTGTCTTCCGCAATGAGTGAACGCCTATCATCTGGTTTTCCCTCTCTATCCAGCACCGTTCGCGTCAATAATTTGTCGCTTCCGAGCTGGGTACAAATTAGGTAAAGGCATCAGGGTCAAAAACGATCCTCAGTTCTCTCACCAAGTATTTTTACTCGTCTAGACTTTGAATTACGACGACCAAACCCGCGTCGAGGTTTGGCCTGTGAACATTTTAAGGATGTCTAATTCGTGCGTCTTGCCAATATCCAGCGAGAAAGACTCGGCCTGAGCGTCATGCTTGCGGCACTGGCTGCGGTTGTGGTTGTGCTTGTTTTAACAATCAGGTTCCAGCTCGCCAACGAAGCAGAACATATTCGGGCGCAAGGTGTGAACCTTGCGCGCATGTTTACCAAGCTCAGCGATCAGGATCGAGGTGACTTAGAGCAGGTGATGAGTTATCAGCTCAGCAATGAAACGTTTGCTTACGGTGTGATTGCGACAAGTAAAGGTTTTTCATTGGTTGAAGTGGCCGCTCCGGGTGTCACGGTGCCCTTTGTGGATGCTTTGCCGGGCAACGCCTGGGTGCAGGAAGCGCAGCGAGATACGTCGCGAGGCGTGATTATAGAATTTTATGGTCCTATTCTGGTTAACGGTCTTGTTGAGGGTCAGACTGCGCAGTTTCGCATCGGTTTTTTTAAACC
>CBDUMB010000386.1:0-3685 GCA_965368205.1 uncultured Pseudomonadaceae bacterium
GGGTATATCATCCGAACCCTGTAAGATACCCAAATAAGGTACATAAATACCCATTTTGGGTATAATTGATGACTAACGGACACTTAAAGGATGCACGAGTTGGAAACGCAGCGAACAAAAATCGAAATGCCTTATCAGCACTCCTCGATTGCTGATGCCCTTTTCGGCGCAACGCAGCAGCGAGTTCTAGGACTGCTTTTCGGACAGCCAAACCGAAGTTTTTTTGCAACCGAGCTCATGTCGCTCGCGCAATCGGGGCGCGGCGCCGTCCAGCGAGAACTTCAGAAACTTGAGAGTAGTCGGCTCTTAACCGTGCAAAGAAAGGGTAACCAGAAACACTATCAAGCGAATCCGGAATCTCCGGTCTTCAACGAGCTTTGTAGCATCGTCCGCAAAACAATTGGACTGCGAGAACCATTGCGTACGGCGCTTGCGCTAATCGAAGACCAGATACAGTTGGGTTTACTTTACGGATCCACCGCCAAGGGTACAGACACAGCAAAGAGCGACATTGACATCCTGATTGTCTCGGACAAGCTGACGTTGGAAGACGCAATCAACACGTTTAACCCAGTCGAGAAACTCCTGGACCGCCGTATCAATTGCACAATCTATACGCCTCGAGAATTCAACGAACGTCGAAGAAGCAAAAACCCCTTCATTTCTCGCATGCTTGAAGGGCCGCACGACATCCTCATCGGACAGCTATCTGATGACCAATAAGAATTTAGAGAACCTCGTAAAAACAGGCGGCCTAAAAGAGGAACCGCCAGCAGCAGCCGAAATCACAGGGCTCATAACGTCAGGACTAGCTCGACTGGAGGATTCTAAGAACGCCACCCTAAGTATCGAGTCACGATTTGATCTTGCCTACAACGCCGCTCATGCGCTCTCTTTGGCCGCCCTGCGAATAGCAGGATACCGCCCAGAAAACAGATACGTGGTTTTCCAATGTCTAAAACATACCGTTGATCTGCCCAATGAGCAGTGGCGTGTTTTGGACCAGGCGCACAACAAAAGGAATATCGCCGAATACGAAGGGGGCATTGACTTAACAAAAGCGCTAACCGACGCATTGATTGCCGTAACGGACGAGGTCGCCAGGAGAGTTAGGCTTATTGCACCATCGGACAAATGAAGGCCACACCTGAATGAAAAGACTCAGGGTTTCACCCACAATGAATTGACAGTGCGGCTATAGTGGGTAACATACGCGCCCTCGCATTCGTGCGAGTCTGAACGCCGGGTGTTTAGCTCAGTTGGGAGAGCGACGGCCTTACAAGCCGTAGGTCACAGGTTCGACCCCTGTAACACCCACCAATTCCCTCCTATTATAGAAAGGGGAATTGACTACGGAGCGGTAGTTCAGCTGGTTAGAATACCGGCCTGTCACGCCGGGGGTCGCGGGTTCGAATCCCGTCCGCTCCGCCATTTTTCATCGGACGCATCAATAGCATCCGGTTTGGTTTCTACTCAAAACCATCAAAAACAGATATCAATGAAGCCGGATCATGAACGGCTCTCATAATGAAAATTCCATTACACATCAGCACGTTACACGTAGATTGCAATTTACCTTCTGAACGTTGGGCCTGCTTCACAACCACTTATCCCCCGCCCACCCCGACTTATCCCCAACCTATCCACCGCAACATGCCGCTGTTTCACTGGTCTCTTCTCCTGGTCTGAGTAAAGTAATAACCAAGGTCAGGAGACACAGTTAGAAGAAAGAACAGGCCCGCCAAACCACCCGCAAGGGTATAAGGAAGGTCAGGGAAGTCGGAAAACTGGGCCTCGTGAGCTTACGGTCTCTAGCCGAGACCAGGGTCGTCAGGCTAAGACGGCTCAAGGGTGAGCAGCGACGTTTAAGCGCATGTGCGAGGGCGAAGCGGCTGATCTGAAACTTCGAAGGTGCCGGACACTTGAGAAGTGCGACGTAAAAGGCGTCGTAAAATAACGACTTAGGTCATCGGTTGTTGGATCTGCTGAAGACGTTTGGCAAAGAGAAGATAGCCAGTAGTGCGAAAGCATTACAGGGTGACTAAACCGACCTTGTGGCCTTGAGCTGCCTGGTCGGGGCAGCCCCCCTTTAAGAACGAGAAGCTCGCTCATCCTTCGGGAGACCGCGAGCTTTTCTTTTTCTGTCTAAGGCGTTTTTCGATCTCTGTACTCAGGTACCTGAGCATCAATAATCACCGGCACACCCTGGCTACCCTGAGTGCCGTGCGGATTTATTCGTTCTGGATTTAAACCATGCGTGGTAAACGCACGCCGCTCTTCGCTGTTCAGCGCACTGCTACCCACCACACGTTTGTCGCACAGCTTCAGCAGCGTTGCCGTCAACTCAACCTGTTGGCGGGCATCCAGTGCGCCCACAATGGCTTCGATATCCGCCTGGGCGGCCACCACGTCATCCACACAGTCGGCAAAAGCCATAGGCGCCAGCAGTACAGTTAAAACAATGAGTCTTTTCATCTTTCAACTATAGCTCAGCCTCGCGGGTTTGCAGATCAGTCAGCCGCCTGACGAAACAGCCAGCGGGTGAGTTTGGATTGCAGGAAGGGATCCAGCCAGCGATACAGCCGCCCCGACACACAGACAAGTTTGCCCCGCTCTACCGCCTGCAAACCTTCCCGCACTACGGTTTCTGCGCTGTACCAGATGAACCCGGGGGTGGCGGCTTTCATCTCAGCCATCTCACCCTCTGCGTGGAAGTCAGTGTGCGTGAAGCCAGGACATAGGGCAGACACATGTACACCTTTGGCCTTCACGGTCAGGCCCATACCTTCGGACAACGCGACAAGATAATTTTTACTCGGTCCGTAGTGGCAGTCACCACCCCGGGCGATACGCCCAGCAACAGAGGCCACATTGATCACGCGGCCAAACCCGCGTGTCATCATACCCGGCACAAACAGATGGCATAACTCGGTAACGCTCAACATCATCAGCTGCAGATAATCCGCATGGGTTTGCCAGGGTGTATCTGTAAGCAGTTCCGGGCCGGCGGCACCGGCATTGTTGATCAGAAAGTCGATGTCGATACCCAGCGACTGGGTCTGCGCAAAAATCTGTTGGGGTGCTGCTTTATCGCTGAGGTCTGCGGCTATGCAGGTCACGGTCAGGTCAGGGTGTTCGCCGCACAGGTCGTCGGCCAGTGTGTTCAACTTCTCCAGACGTCGGGCCACCAGCACAAGGTTGTAGCCCTGCTGCGCCAGCTGACGGGCAAACTCTGCACCCAGGCCCGCGGAGGCGCCGGTAATTAATGCGGTTTTAGACATGGGCATCCCTGTAAATGGGTCGTGTTTTACTGAACAGCACACACGGTGTCACTGCATTGATACGCAGGGGTTGCCCAGGCGCCATACGGATCCAGCTCCAGGGTCCAAGGCGATGGGTTTGTTCCTGCTGCCAGTCGAGCTCACCACTGATGATCAGCAGCTCGCGCACAAAATAAGACGCAGAAAAAGCAAACCGTTCACCCGCGGGTACTTCAACGTAACTCACAGCCTCGTCTTTATATTCATACAACGTGTGCCTCGCACTGGCAGACACACTGGTCTGAGTCGGCAGCTGCGTGACCACCGGTGTCAGATCCTCATCAGCAAACTGCCGCAGCTTCACAAAAATCACACAGCCAGGATCACTGTGCGGTGTGTGGCCGGTACCCGGCGGGTTACGAATG
>CBDUMB010000387.1:0-3670 GCA_965368205.1 uncultured Pseudomonadaceae bacterium
AGAGACCGGCTGGACATTGTGAAGCTGAGCGAGGCCAGTGAGGAGGTACTTGAGAACACTCGTATCACCGACTGGCTGTCACCGGAGTTCTTCAAAACTAACTTCTGGCATATGTGGCAGACAACGTTTGCCTTCCAGCCCTGGCACAGTGCGCTCGAGTTCAAGCGGTACATGCACCGGTTCATCATTTCCTTCTCGCGCATCGAGAAACTGTCCGGTGTGAAGCATCCGGTTTACACTCATTATGATTCACTTGTCCGACCTCTCACGACTTGGCTTATGGAAAAGGGTGTTGAGATTCGGACCGAGAGCCAGGTCACAGATTTTGATCTGTCAGAAATTGATGGCCAGTTTATTGTTAAGGGTTTGCATGTTTGCTGCGGTAAAAGGGATGAGGTCATTGGCGTTGGACAAGATGATCTAGTCTTTTTCCAGAATGGTTCTATGACCGATGCCTCCAGTTTTGGCTCTATGATGCATGCCCCTGAGCGCCTTACAAAAGAAGACAGCGGCGGCTGGCGACTTTGGGAGAAGCTGGCCAAAATGAACCCAGAGTTTGGGAATCCGAACCGTTTCAATTCATCAATCCCGGAAACTTACTGGCTATCGTTTAATGTAACTCTGAAAAACACTTCGTTCTTTGATCAGATGGAAGAGTTTACTGGGAACAAAACTGGTACCGGCGGCATTGTAACTTTTAAAGATTCGCGCTGGTTGATGTCGATCGTGGTGCACCATCAACCCCATTTCTCAGGTCAGCCCGACGACGTTCAGGTGTTCTGGGGTTATGCCCTTCACCCCGATCGACTGGGGGATTTCGTGGCCAAACCTATGTCTGAGTGTACAGGTGCAGAGATTCTGCGTGAACTTTGCGGACACTTGAACTTCGATACGGCGGTATTTGCAGAAGCCAATTGCATTCCCTGCCGCATGCCTTACATCACTAGTCAGTTCATGCCACGGGGCAAATCTGACCGACCACTGCCGGTTCCTACGGTGTCGAGGAATTTGGGGTTCGTCAGTCAGTTCGTCGAAATTCCCGAGGACGTCGTATTCACCATTGAGTATTCGATCCGGGCGGCACAGATAGCTGTCTACCAGCTCCTGAACATCGAACGCGACATCCCTCCGGTCACGCCTTACGACAAGTCTCTTTCTGCCCAAGTGGCAGCCGTTATAAAGTCCTTCAAATAGCGGTGGGCGTTTATTCGGGAGCGCCCGTGTTGGTTTAGTGGTCGCAAGGCAGTGGCTCTGGCTAGGGCGTGCACTCATAAAGTTATCGAGCAACCTGTAGGTGTAGCGAGGTCTGCATTGGGGCGAGAAGCGGACACTCGGGGTGAGCGGACGCATGGCTGAGTCTTCGTCTTTTTTGACCAGTGTATGACGAAACTCATGCTAAAGTGTGGCTGTTCGCATCCCTTGGTACTTTCACTCGCATTTCGAGGATGTGTGGATCAAACACCTGCTATTCGCAGGGCCAAGGAAATGCAGATTTGTGCTTTTCAGCAACGGCAAGTTTTTCGGTAGCTGCAATTACTGCGATGATTGGCATCGCAGCTTTCAAACACGTCAAGCGCCCACGTGAACTCATGGTTGCCGCCTTGCCTGTGCTCTTTGCTGCACAACAAGCAGTGGAGGGTTCTCTATGGCTTCAGTTGTCCAGTGGCAATGGCAGTGCCACCAGTGCTGCTGGTTTGGCGTTCACATTCCTGATCTTCGCCGTGGTGTTATGGCCCATCTATCCAGCACTGGCCGTCCTCTCGATTGAACCCGACCACCGGCGTCGAGTGGTCTTGTCCGGGATAGCAGTTTCAGGTTGCCTATTGTCTGCCTACCTGTTTGCCGCCCTTGCAAATGATCCACCTGTCGCTGTCATTCGGGGTGATAGCATCGCTTATCCGAGCGATGTCAGTCCATTTTCATGGCAACAGGTACCTTACCTACTCTGTACATGTGGCCCGAGTTTGATGTCTTCTCATAAGACGATCCGAACCTTTGGCTTGATCGTGCTTTTGGGTTTTGCGGTGTCGGCCTATGCCTACTATTGGGCTTTCATCTCTGTTTGGTGCTTCTTCGCTGCCGCTGGCAGCACTTTGTTGTACTTTCACTTCAAGCGCACCGCGGTGATGGCGCATGGCTGACAGCTTAGCAGAGACACGTCGCCATGCCGCCGTCAACTCAAGGAAGGCTGGAAGTACTGTGAGGCTGGCGATGTACCGGCGACACCTAAAACACTCTGTACGGTCGCACCGCGGATCGGGAATGAGCATTTACAACTGCCTAATCCATGTGTATTTGCCTGCCGTCAGCCAATCAGCGTTGGCTGTGCAGAGCGTTCAAGGAGATTATGCATAAATGTTGGATCTAACGTACTTCGAGCAGGTGCTGCGCGCTCATCGCAACGAGCTACAGCAGCGTCTCGACAACATTGAGCATGAGCTTGACAAGCCGGCTGACCCGGATGCTGAAGAACGCGCTACCGAGCGAGAGGGTGACGAAGTCCTTGAAGGTGTCGGGCTGGTTGGCCTTGACGAGATACGCGCGATCAACGCGGCATTAAAGCGTATCGAAGATGGCACGTACGGTATTTGTGCCTCCTGCGGAGAAGGCATTTCAGAAGAGCGTCTGAAGGCTGTCCCCTATGCAGTGAACTGCCGCAATTGTGCGAGCTAGGTGAAGTCATTGTTTGTGCCAACGGATCATTTTGGTCCAGACATCGCGCAGGAAGACAATTGTGGTACCGGACAGACGGTTTCGATCAAAAACTGCGTCCACTGTGAGGCAATTATTGTCATCCTGATTCTGGGTGATATGAACCCGCATATCCCAGATGGATTGACACATTTAGCGGCTCATTCGCCAAGCAAACGGGCAATCATTGCGTCTACTGCACGCATCTGGACCCCGTCCCGGGATCGCCATCCTGCGCCGCTGTAACCCCAAAAATCCCAACAGGCATTCGGGTTTACCGATGTTTGCGTTGCCTGCGGATAAAGAACTACCGTCCGATTCGCGGCAGCCCAACCGTTGTATACGGCGTCCCGTATGAAGTCGTCATGGATGCGTTCCTCGCCTTGCGCATCAACGTTCTGCTGACACCCATGGAATGCGATATGCAGACGGCACTGCCGGGCAAGGCAAGCTGTTGGAACGTAGATGTAGCCGACCGGGCTCAGGCTGGAGGTCGCAGATGATGCAAAGAAAATCGACTGGTCGAAAGCTCTGAGTTCACCGTTTTGGTGGGCGTCAACCGGCTCGCTTGCAGTTGGATCTGGATAGAGATGATCCAGCATGAGCCGGGCGGCACCGAATCCACACTCGATGATGAAGGGTGGTAGATGATCGCCACACGTCCTTGGTGGAAATCGGCTGTCAAACCCGGATTCTGCAACAGGCATTCCATGGTTTGCCGGTTGCGCGGGATCGCCGACTCCAATTTTCAGCGCCTCACTGTCGATGCCGAGGTTCTGGTAAAGGTCGATCAGGCTCTGTCCCACAGCTGCGGGAACCAAGTTGTCCCGAGCCCCATGAAACAGCCAGACACGGTCATTTCTCAGGTTCTGCGGATCATCAATTTCACCAGATCGATGTGCCGCGCGGATCAGGTTCATGGCATCCTCGGCCTTTGGCGGATCCGGATGCAGACCCCAGTATCGAGAGCCCAGATAAT
>CBDUMB010000388.1:0-3668 GCA_965368205.1 uncultured Pseudomonadaceae bacterium
GGATAAAACTTTTACCTACAGCGAGTTGCAGGATCGCTGCGGGCGCCTGGTCAAAGGTCTATATGCGCTGGGTTTACAAAAAGGTGATCGGGTGGCGATCTGGGCCAACAACTGCCACCAGTACATTGAAGCTTATGTGGGTGTGCCCGCCGGTGGCCTGGTCATTGTGCCTTTGAATACGCGCCATGCAGAACCAGAGCTGCGCTATGCGTTAGAAGATTCCGGCACCCGGGTACTGCTGACCGACAGGCCTGCTGAAGGTCTGCAGGACATCGTTGAACATGTCATCAGCCTCGATGACGCTTACGAAAACCTGCTTGCTGCTGAGCCCGCTGCTTTAGGGGTTGGCGTGCAGGAAAATGACCTGGCTGGCTTGTTTTATACCGGTGGCACTACGGGCCAATCCAAAGGTGTGATGCTCAGTCACCGTAATCTGATTGCCAATACCTTTCACTGGATGACTTCTGCGCCACAGGGAGAACAGGATGTGATGCTGGTGATGGCACCGCTGTTCCATGCGGCGGGTTCTAACGGTGTCCTGTCTTCTATCTGGAATGCAGGCACCCAGCTGACCCTTGGTGCGTTTGAACCGGCGCAGGTACTGGACCTGATAGAACGGTATAAGGTCAGCATGACCCTCGGTGTGCCCACCATGCTCGCCGCGATGGCGGAAGAACAGCATGTGAACCCACGCGATGTTTCAAGCCTGCGCTCCATTGGCCATGGCGGCTCACCTATTGCGACCGAGGTGCTGCGCCGTACCTGTACAGCTTTTCCGGGTGCCGAGTTGATTGAAGTCTATGGCGCCACAGAGCTGTCACCGTTAACAACAACATTGCGCAACGAACAGAATTTGTTGGATGATGAGCGTGCGCGATCTTGTGGACAGTCTATCCCGGGTGTTGAAGTGAGAATCCTGGATGCGGCAGGTAATACTCTACCAAGTGGAGAAATTGGCGAGGTTGTGGTGCGTGGCCCTAACGTCATGATGGGTTACTGGAACAAGCCTGAACAAACCGCAGCGGTGTTGAAAGACGGCGCATACTGGACCGGTGATCTTGGCTATATGGATGAAGCCGGATTTGTCTATCTGGTAGACCGCAGTAAAGACATGATTGTCACCGGTGGTGAAAATGTCTACTGCACCGAGGTTGAAGAAGTGCTTTATAAACATGAAGCGGTACTGGAAGCTGCGGTTTATGGCATCCCTGACGAAAAATGGGGCGAAGCAGTGCATGCAACGGTGGTGCCCCGCGCCGAGCACAGCAATATTGACCCCGAAGACCTGTTGGCGTTCTGTCGCGAATCCATCGCCGGTTACAAAGTGCCTAAAGGCATTAACATTCAGCATGAGCCTTTGCCTAAATCAGGCCCGGGTAAGGTATTAAAACGCGAACTGCGCGCACCCTTCTGGGAAGGCGTCGAGCGCAGCGTAAATTAGCGCCCGAAGCTTTATACTGTGGCGTCTGCTGCAAAATTTAAAAAACTAAAGAGAGAGGAAATATAATGTCTAACACCGCCCTGGATAATGCCGTTGAGCTTATGCAAGCTCGTATAGGTCAGACTTCTGAGCCTACAGACTGGTTCGAAATGACCCAGGATCGCATTAACAAATTTGCCGACGCCACCCTTGACCAGCAATGGATCCATGTGGACCCGGAGCGTGCAAAAAATGGTCCCTTTGGTGCGCCAATAGCCCATGGCCAGCTGACCATGTCAATTATGAGCTTCCTGCCCGGTGGTAGTGGTATTGGCCTGCCAGCGCTGGAAGGTATGAAAATGGGTATTAACTATGGTTGGAACAAGGTGCGTTTTATGTCACCGGTTGCCGTGGGCAATAGAATACGTACGGTTGGAAAGCTGTTAAGTGTTGAAGCGAAAGGCCCGATGCTGGAAGCGATAAACGAGCTCACCGTAGAGATTGAAGGTCAGGACAAGCCTGCTTGTGTTGCGCAAAGTGTGCTGCGTATTGTTTTTTAGAACCAACTGTCTTATCTGTTTGCGGAGGGTGTCTTGGATTTAGGCGTATGTGTAGCGTCCCACATTGGTGACACGGATTATGTTGTACGGGCTGAAGAGCTGGGTTACACCCATGCCTGGCTCGCTGATTCTCAAATGTTGTGGTCAGATTGTTATGCAACGCTTGCGTTGGTTGCCCATAAAACATCACATATCCAGATCGGTACTGGCGTTGCAGTCAGTGGTACCCGGCCCGCACCGGTCAATGCAGCAGCCATCGCAACGATCAATGCGTTGGCTCCGGGCCGCACGTTTTTTGGTGTAGGTGCAGGTAATACCGCACGCCGGGTGATGGGGCTGCCGCCCCAGCGGATCAAAGAGTTTGAAGCCTATCTGCAGCAGTTGGTGCCTTTGTTAAAAGGTGAAGAAGCGCTGTTGCCGATAGGCAAAGATCAGACGTCACCTATCCGTCATATCATGCCGGACAAAGGGTTTGTCAATTTCGCGGATCCTATTGCCCTGTATGTATCCGGATTTGGGCCTAAGTCGCTGGCCCTGGCGGGAAAATACGGAGACGGTGCCGTGCTGGCGCTGGTGGGTGATCCCGGCGCCATGTCGAGTGTCTGGCACATGATG
Organism: uncultured Pseudomonadaceae bacterium; assembly: GCA_965368205.1. GTDB lineage: Bacteria > Pseudomonadota > Gammaproteobacteria > Pseudomonadales > Azotimanducaceae > UBA4421. The sequence goes on from CBDUMB010000388.1 coordinate 2,596, forward strand.
CAGGCCGGGGCGCGTGATGGTGGTCGCGAAATAGCACCCCAGGGTGATTTTTATACCACCGCGCTAACCACTATGGTTGTTCTGGATGAAGGCGAGGCGCTCGACTCACCCCGGGTGAAAAGTGAGTGTGGCGCGATGGCTATGGCAACTGTGCACTACGCTTATGATCAGTTCCGTAACTTTGGCCATCAACCACCCAATGCCCTTGCCGGCATCTGGGATGACTATACTAAACTGTTGGAGAGTTACCCCGCTGAGCGGCGACACCAGCGCATTCACGCTGGGCATAACTGCTGGGTGCTGGAGGAAGAAGAGCGTTTTCTCACGCCGGAAGTGTTGGCTGCATCCAGCATGATAGGTACGCGCGGCGCACTGATAGAACAGATACAGCAATTGTCGGCGGTGGGTCTGGAACAGATTATGATCCTGCCTAATTTTGATACCCGCTACGATGTGTTGGAGCGTGTGGCGCAGGATATCATCCCGTATGTCTGAACAAACATTAATCCAATCGAAACATCACAGGTTTAGCGACTGGTATGCAAATCCTGTCCGTTGGGCTGTACAAGGACGCCGATGTTCACCTATCTGAATCCTGAAATACGCCAACGTCTGATTGCCGAAGGTAAACTGGTACGTCTGGATGCCGATGGTCAACTCATCGACGTGCATAAGACGGAAGCGCCAGGTGAACTGGCCATTAATCTGTTAGGACCGATTCCACTGCCGATTGCGCTGCCATCGACGCAGACGACGGTGCAATGGTACGCCGCTGTGCGCAGTACGGAACTCAGTCAGGTTGAGACGCTGGCGTCGGAGTTGCGCGCCAGAGGCGGACAGCAACTGTTTTCCCATCTGGTTTCACCGCTGGCGGTGAACAGCGTGCTGGTTGTGGGTAACCCCACGGAGAATCCACTGGTGCGGGTACATAGTAACTGCCTCACCGGAGATGTTTTTGGCTCTCAGCGCTGTGATTGTGGCCCACAACTTGATGCTGCTATTGCGCGCATGCATGCGGATGCCGCGGGTGGCTATCTGGTCTACATGGCCGGGCATGAAGGTCGCGGAATAGG
>CBDUMB010000389.1:0-3667 GCA_965368205.1 uncultured Pseudomonadaceae bacterium
ACTCGCATGGCTAATGGTTCTTCTTTTCGCTATCTGTCGGCATTACATCCGACTTCTTTAAAACACCTCAGTCACCATCTCGCCAAATTGGTGGAGACGCGCCTTTGGCTGAAAGTGCTGATCGGTATGTTTGCAGGATTGCTGTTGGGTCTGCTGCTGGGGCCTACGGTGGGCTGGGTTGATCATGACACCGGTATCCTGGTGGGTAACTGGTTAGCGCTTCCTGGTCAGCTCTTTCTGGCTGTCATCCAGATGATTGTGGTGCCGTTGGTGATCGCGTCTGTCATTCGTGGTCTAGCGGCCAGTGAAAATGTAGATCAACTGCGCAAACTCGGCCTGCGCGCAAGTGCCTACTTTGTAGCGACCTCTGCGTTTGCTGCCTTCCTGGTGCTGGGGCTTGCAGCGTTGCTGCAACCCGGCCGCGGCTTGGCCGGTAGTTTACAGGCCTCGGTGCCAAACGCCGAAACCGGCGTACAAACGATGGCCATTCCCAACGCCTCAGAGCTACCCACTGCACTGATCGGCCTGTTGCCAGGCAATCCACTGAATGCCATGGCGCAAGGCGAGATGCTGCAGATCGTGATCTTTGGTGTGATTGTAGGCGTTGCCCTGGTGTCTATGCCGCCCAAACAATCCAAGCCCTTGCTGGATTTACTGGAGTCGCTGCAACAGGTCTGCATGACGGTAGTGCGGTGGGCCATGCTGGTTGCGCCGATCGCTGTATTCGGTCTTATGGCTCGTCTTACCAGTCAGATCGGATTGGAGGCGCTGCTGGGGGTGTCCTTTTATGTGGTCACGGTACTGCTGGGTTTGCTGGGTGTGGTTGCACTGTATCTGTCACTTTTACGGGTGTTTGGTGGGGTTAATCCGTTGGCGTTTCTGAAATCGGTGCGGGAACTGCTGTTGCTGGCTTTTTCCACTTCAAGTTCGGCATCCGTGATGCCTTTGTCTATCCGCACCGCTGAAGAGCAGCTGGGTGTGCGGCCGTCGATTGCCCAGTTTGTTATTCCCCTCGGGGCAACCATCAATATGAACGGCACCGCGTTGTATCAGGGCGTTGCGGCTATGTTTTTAGCTCAGGTGTATGGGGTAGACATAGGATTCGGTGGCATGCTCCTGGTTGTTGCCATGGCTGTGGGCGCAGCTGTTGGCTCGCCCGGTACGCCCGGTGTGGGCATTGTTATTCTCGCCACAGTGCTTTCTGCGGTGGGTATACCGCCAGAAGGTGTCGCGCTGATTATGGGTGTAGATCGAATACTCGATATGTGCCGAACATCCGTGAATGTGGCCGGTGATGTGGTTGCTGCCAAGCTGATGGACAAATGGTTAGGTGATGAGGGAGAAAGACCTCTGCCAGATGAAGCGCCAATGGCTGAAAGTTGAGCTGACGATGCATCGACCTGCCGCGCACCCCAGCAGGTGGCCTGCGAAGGATGCAGCTCCAAACAGCAGATATTTGATCTCAACCCTCGCCAGGGGTACCGTTCGGTTGGGTTAACACAACAGGCTTACCAATGGCGCGAATCACACTGAAACAAAATCATGAACTTGAGCCACACACTCTGGCGGCGGTGCAGGCCATCGAAGCCAGTGGTGCAGATTCATCCACCATGCGCGGCCTGGCCCACAGCCAGGCGCTGTTCGACAGCTATTTCAAGTTTTATATGCCAGCTCGAGCGGGCACCTCAATTCCAGAAGAGTTAATTGAACTGGTGCGTCTGAAAATTGCCCGTCACAACGATTGTTTTACGTGACTAAACGCACGTCTTCTGCAGGGTGCAGAACATGGTTTGACGGAAGAAAAGATCGCGCAACTTGATGAGCCAACAAATTCTTTCAGCGAAGTTGAACGTTTGGCTCTGGAGTATGCCGACCGGATGGCTTTGGATCATCACAACATGGACGATGCATTTTTTGATCGTATGCGGGAGCAGTTCACCGATGAACAGATTCTCGAGCTCGGCATGATGATTGGGCAGTTCATTGGGTTTGGTCGATTACTGATGGTTCTGGATCTGGAATCCAAGTTTTGTCCGGTTGATGGTGGGAGCTGATACAACATATGGTGACACGTAGAACATTTCTGGGGAGCAGTGCTGCGGCCAGCGCGCTGGTTGGTAATCAGGTTGCGGGTGCGGTTGCCGCACCTGACTTAAAAAACAGGTTTCAACATGGGGTAGCCAGCGGAGATCCGTTGGGAGACCGGGTCATTCTCTGGACCCGAATCAGTGGCGGGGCGGCTAAGCCGGTTGCGGTTCGATGGGTCATCGCCACCGATCAGGCATTACGGAACATTGTGAATCAGGGTGTAGTCACCGCCTTGCCAGAAAGAGACCACACGGTGAAGGTTGATGCGCTCGGCTTAAGTCCGGGACGCACCTATTACTACCGTTTTGATGCAGATGGTCAGGAAAGCCCCACAGGCCGGACCAGAACATTGCCGGACAGAACCGTGACCCGCCTGCGTTTTGCTGTGGTCAGCTGCTCAAACTATCCGTTTGGGTATTTTAATGCCTATGGTCGTGTGGCTGAACGTGCGGATCTGGATGCGGTGCTGCATCTCGGGGATTATTTTTATGAATATGCGCCCAATGAATATGGCAGCGGTGAAGAATTTGGCCGCGTGCATGAGCCAGGTCATGAAGTGGTTACGCTTGCTGATTACCGTGTCCGGCATGCGCAATACAAAACGGATCCAGACTTACAGGAGGCCCATCGTCAGCATCCGTGGATCTGCGTATGGGATGATCACGAAAGTACCAATAACAGCTGGCGTGATGGTGCACAGAACCATAACCCGGACTTAGGCGACGGAGATTGGACGACTCGGCGAGCGGTTGCCATTCGCGCGTATCACGAATGGCTGCCCATCCGTGAACAGCCTTCCGCCAACGGGCCGTTTATTTATCGCAGTTTTCGCTTTGGACAGCTGGCGGATCTGATCATGCTGGACACCCGCCTGCATGGACGCAGTCGCCAGCTTGATGATCCGAAAGATACGGCAGGTCTTGCTGACCCCAGTCGCACGATTTTAGGGGCCGATCAGCAGGCCTGGTTGGCGGAGCAGTTACGCGCCTCTAAACGTCAGGGAACGACCTGGCGGCTGCTCGGCCAGCAGCTCATGTTTGGCCAACTTATTGGTGAAGATGGTGTGCTGTTGAACACGGACCAATGGGATGGCTATCCCGCCTCCCGCACAGCCATTCTCGATCAACTGGCCGCCGAATCGATTAATAATATGGTGGTGCTGACGGGTGACATACACACAGCCTGGGCCATGGATATTGCACCGGATCCTTTGAGTGATAGCTATGATCCAGCCAGCGGAAAGGGCTCTCTGGCGGTTGAATTTGTGACCACGTCTGTCACTTCTCCCGGACCCCAGGGTGATGCCGAAGCGTTGGCGGAGCGCGAGCAGGTGATTATGGATACGCGTCCACACATCCATTATGTGAATTTGCGTGAGCATGGTTATTTGTTGCTGGATATCGATGCAGAACGTACTCGAGGTGAGTTCTGGTTTGTCGACAGCATAGTCGAGCGGGGAGGCGGCGAGCGCCTTGCGGCAGCGTATACCACCCAGGCAGACGCCAATCACCTGGTCAGAGATTGAGCGCCGGACTTCTGCCTGCCTGATCAAAGCCGCGGTCGATGACCGCGTCGACGA
>CBDUMB010000390.1:0-3660 GCA_965368205.1 uncultured Pseudomonadaceae bacterium
CCGCTGAGTTTGGTGATTCCCGACTGGGTGTTGCGCTGGGACTCACCGTCACCAATGCAGTCGGCGCGATAGCGGCACCGCTGGTTGGCAGAGCGCTGGATCACTTTCCTCTGAAGCGCGTGATTGGTGTTGGCGCAACCTCCATGGCGATAGGTTTTCTGGGTCTCAGTCAGGTGCAGACGCAGATGCAGTTTTATCTGGTCCTGGGTTTGTTTATCGGCTTTGGCGCGTCTTCGATGGGTAATCTTGCGACCAGCAAACTGGTGGCGAACTGGTTTGATCGGAAACGCGGCATGGCACTGGGCATAGCCGCCACCGGTGTTTCTCTGTCAGGTGTGGTCATGCCCTATATCAGCGCCGAAATCATTGCTGGTTATGGCTGGCGTAACGGCTTTCTGGTCTATGGCCTGTTTACCTTCATGGTCGTAGTGCCCTTTGTTCTGAGTGTGGTGGTGTCCAAACCCGAAGACGTTGGTCTGCAGCCGGATGGCGCGTTGCAGCTCCCACCCACCGATGCGCAGGCGAAGGCGGCACCTGCACCGCGATTGTCTATGCACCAGGTCTGGCGTGATCATAATTTCTGGGTCATCGTCTTAACGTTTTCGCTTATTTTCTGCTGCATGAGCACAACCCTGACACATATGGTGCCCAGGCTCACAGACATGGGCCACGAGTTGAGTCTGGCCTCACTGGTGATGTCGTTGTGTGCCGGTCTGGGTATCTTCGGCAAGCTCAGTTTCGGCTGGCTGGGTGATAAACTGCCCATGCGCAGAGTACTGTTGTTGGTGATCCTGGTGCAGTTCAGCGGGCAATTGCTCATGTACCAGAGCGAAGCATTGTTCTGGTTTGCTGTCGGAGCTGCTCTGTTTGGTTATGGGGTTGGTGGGGTAGTGCCATTGCACGGCGCAATTGTAGGCAAGACTTTTGGCCGTGAACGCTTTGGCGCGGTGCTGGGCCTGATGCGGCCGGCGATGTTCCCGATACAGATCCTCGGCGTACCCTTTGCTGGTTGGGTGTACGACACCACGGGTTCTTACGCCCAGGCGTTTCAGGCACTGCTTTTTCTGTACGGTTTTGCTGCTTGTGCGGTGGCGTTTTATCGCGCGCCGCCGCCCAGTACTGTCTAATCGGGCAAGCCGAGTACCCGTTTTGCAATAATGTTCAGCTGCACTTCTTTTGTGCCGCCGGCAATGGTCAAAGACTTCTGATACAACCACTGCTTCAGGCGCGCCAGTTCCTTAGGGTCAGCGTTGTCACCATCCCACCGCAATCCCTGAGTACCCATGGCGGCCACTGCCAGTTCGTCACCATCCTGAATGTTCAGCGCGTTGCTGAGTTTTACGGCTGATGAGGTGAAGCCAGGGGCGTGAGATTGTGACTCTTCAATTGCTCTGCGTTGGGTGATTTGTTGTGCCTTCGTATTCATCTCATATCGCGTCAGCCAGCCACGCAGGGCGTCGTCGTTCAGCCTGCCGTTTTCCGGACCGACATAGTTGCGCACCAGACCGGGCATCCGGCTTTCTTCCACGCGACCACCCTGGGAGCCGGAAATGTTAATGCCTGCATGGGTGGAGCGTTCGAATTGCAGCAGGCGTTTGCCCACGGTCCAGCCATTGTCGACGCCGCCAATCAGATCTTCAGCAGGCACAACGGCATTATCAAAATAGGTTTCACAGAAGGGTGATGCGCCAGAGATCAAGGCAATCGGTGAGACCTGCACACCGGGTTGGCTCATGTCGATAAGTACCAGCGAAATACCTTCGTGTTTGGGTTTGTCCGGCGAAGTGCGCACCAGTGCAAAAATAAAGTCACATTCGGTGGCATCACTGGTCCAGATTTTTGCGCCGTTAATCAGGTAGTGATCGCCGTTGCGTTCCGCTCGCGTACTGAGGCTGGCGAGATCAGAGCCTGCGCCAGGCTCAGAATAGCCCATCGCCCACGCGCCTTCACCGCGAGCACAGCGTGGCAGCCATTTCTGTTTCTGAGCGTCCGTGCCAAATTCAAGGATGGTTGGGCCTATGTAGTTGACTCCGCGGCCGGTCAGCGGCGTGCGCGCACCAACGGCTTTCAGTTCTTCGATGAGTACCTGATATTGTTTGCGATCGAGTTCCGCGCCGCCATAAGCCTTGGGCCAGGTGGGCACGGTCCAGCCTTTTTCCGCCATACGTTCAAGCCAGAGTCGGGTATCCGTATCCAGTTCGATGTGACTGCTGCCAATCGGTATATAGCCGGGACCTTTGGCGCCATCGGGGCAATTTTTCGCCAGCCAGTCTCGTGTCTCCAAGCGGAATTCGTTTAAATCTTGCAAAAGTTTCTCCACACAATCGGCGTATTATCAGACGTCGCAGATTCATTAATAAAAGCGCGCTTTTAACAGCTGCAGCTGGGTTTCACCGCGGCTCTGACAGCGAATATTAACCGCTTCTGTCAGTATCTGATCGGCAATATAGGGCTCAAAGCTGCTGCGGCTGAAGGGCGCGATGTCCTGCATTTCTATTTCAACAGAATAGCCCTCAACCACCGGCAGAATAGTGATGGCACTGTGACTGGGCAGCAGTTCTTCCAGCTCAATTTTGAGTGCGCGTTGAGATTCACGGTCTGGAGACACACCTTTGACCAGGTATTTAAGAACGCATTCGATAGATTCTTCAGTCAACAGCTTCATCCAGGCGGTAGGCGATAAGATAATCACCCGACGGCGCTGGAGAAGTAAAGTGACCACCGGCTGCAATCACGACATATTGCTGATTGTTATACAAATAACTCATCGGCACAGCATTGCCTGTTGTCGGTAACTTGTCACGCCACAGTTCGGTGCCATCATTGATATCAAATGCGCGGAAGTAACTGTCCGAGGTGGCGGCGATAAAAATAAGACCGCTGGCGGTAATCATCGGACCGCCCATCTCTATGGCGCTGCCAAAGAAATGGTGGACAGGCCAGGGTGCCAGATTCTCCAGCGTGCCCAGCGGCTGTTGCCACAGGATATCGCCACTTTCCAGATCCACCGCCGCAAGCGTAGCCCAGGGTGGCTTGGTGCAGGGCGCTCCGAGCGGAGAGGTCAGAGGTTCCATAATCACGCAGTAATCAGAGCCGAATTGCGGAAAGGGTAAGCCTTGCGGGCAGTCTGCCTGTTTCGCCAGGCGCACGGCGATAGGGATGTGTTTGGTGTTCGCCACCATGATTTTTCTTTTCGGATCAACTGCGGGTGCGCCCCAGTTGTTGCCGCCGAGATTGGAGGGATAGAACACGGTGCCGGTAAGACTGGGGGGCGTGTAAATAGGTCCGGTTGTCATTTCCCGCAGCTTCTTGCGGCAGGCGCGGCGGTCCCAGAAGGTTATACCCCAGGCGTCATCCGGGGAGATGCCCAGCTGATGTAAGGGCTCGGGCTTGAGCGGAAAAGGTTGTGTGGGACTCAGGTACTCACCGGGCACCGCGCCGGTCTGGGGCACCTCGCGTTCCTCTACAGGGTGTAATGGCAAGCCCGTTTCCCGGTCGAGCACGAAGGTCATGCCCATCTTTGTCACCTGGACAACAGCTGGGCGGGTTTTGCCGTCAATGGTTAAATCGACCAGCGTCGGCTGTGCGGGCACATCAAAGTCCCATATATCGTGATGCACGGTTTGATAGTGCCAGGCGACGCTGCCGTCTGCTGCGTTC
>CBDUMB010000391.1:0-3654 GCA_965368205.1 uncultured Pseudomonadaceae bacterium
GGCCCGTTTTGCCAACATTGCTGACAATCCCATCTGCTACTGTGGTTCTGGAGTCACCGCTGCACACAACCTGCTGGCGATGCGGGTTGCTGGCCTGGCCGAACCTACGTTATATGCAGACTCCTGGAGTGGCTGGATCACGGATGCCGCAAGACCCGTGGCAACAGACATTTAATGATCATCCCCGCTGCTGAGATCCGCTGGCACGGCGCCCAGGCGGAAGCCACAGGCTATGACGACATCTATTTCCGCGATGACGCTCTCGCCGAGGCTCAACAGATCTTCATCCAGCCGGGCCAGATCGTGCCCAAGGCTCAGACTGCCGAAACAATCTGCATCGGTGAGCTTGGCTTTGGCATGGGGACAAATTTTATCGCCGCGGCCACCGCCGTACTGCAGCACAGCACGGCCCATCTGCGGTACGTAGCCATTGAGAAACATCCCTTAAGTCCCGCGGACTGGCAACAGGTAGCGATCCGCGCCCAACACCACAAACCACTCTATAGCGCACTCACCGAGCCGGTGTTGCCGCTCCTGGCAGGTTGGCACGAACGGGTTTTTGCTGCGGGCCGCATCACTTTGACGGTGTTTCACGGCGATGTTGTTGACGGTTTAGAGGCGCTTGGCCAACAACAACACAACCCAGTGGATGCATGGTTTCTTGATGGCTTTACACCCGCCAAGAACCCACAAATGTGGACCCCGCAGATTTACTCAGCACTTGCGCAATTATCTACCCGGAACACCTCGGTCGCCTCATTTACAGCTGCCGGGCACGTCCGGCGGGGCCTGCAGGCAGCGGGCTTTGAGATCAAACGACTGGATCAGAGCCCACACAAACATCACAGCCTGGCCGGTTACTACCTACATGACGGGCGTCAGCGTCGTCCCGCGCCGAGCCAGGTCACCGTTCATGGCCAGGGCATAGGTGGCGCCAGCGTTGCACGCAGGCTGGCAGAATCAGGTATATCCGTGCGCGTTCTGGACCACGCACCGCAAAACAGCGCATCCGCGCGGATCAAAGCCGCGGTGATGCATGCCCGCCTGCTCGGCGATGGCAGTCCAAGTGCTGTATTTCGACACTCAAGTTTTCACTACACCACGGCCTATCTGCAGGCTTTCAGCGGGTTTGCCAGCACCGGCGTCCTGCAACTGCAGGGTCCCAACATGAATGCAAAGAAACTGCAGCGCATCACTGCCGCTTATGGTGACAACCATGAACATCAGCAGCACTGGCTGCAGCAACTGTCTGCGACACAAGCTGAGCAATTAAGTGGCGCGACTATCGATGCCGATGCACTGTACTTTCCCAGCGCCGGAGTTGTTGACCTGCCAACACTGTGCCAGGCACTGCTGCAACACCCAAATATCAGTCAGGACAGCTCAGATGTTTTAGCCAGACCTGGCCCGTTTGATTCTGAGGGCATAAATATCCTGTGCAGCGCTGGCGGCACCCGTGCTTTTCCAGGCTGTGATCATCTTGAAATCAGTGAAGTTTACGGTCAGCTGGATCGATTCAAAACCGCTTCCCGGCTCAGCAATGTGCCTGTCGTCGGTAATGGTTATCTGGTGCCGGATGACGAGGGTGTTGTACTTGGTGCGTCTTATGAATACAGCCCCTGGTCCCAGGACAAAGCGCGCAGTCACAATCTGCAGGCCAATCAACACCTCATGCCGGATGCCGAGCTGATCTGGCAACACAGCCAACGCGCAGCGCGTGCCACAAGCAGCGACAGAATGCCGATTATCGGTCGCCTGGCAGGTCCAACCGAGATGTGGCTGGCAACGGCTTTCGGATCCATGGGTACCACCGCCGCACCACTGGCAGCGGCCATGGTAACCAATCAGATTCTAGGCTGGAGCAGCGGTGTAAGCGCCGACGTTGAAGAGCTGACGGACCCCAATCGTTTTGCCCGGCGCCAGGCGCGCCGGGGCATCAGACACCGCTGAGCCCAGGCTGCAACGAAGGCTCAGCTGTCCGCGGTGAGCACACGCACATTAATGACAGAGTCAATGGCACTGATTGCATCGATCAAACCCTGATCCGGTTGCGCGGCTAAATCAATCAGGTTGTAGGCGACGTCGTCCCGGCTTTTATTGATCAGGTCGATGACGTTGATGTCACGTTCTGCCAGCACAGACGTCATTTTACCCAGCGTGCCGGTGACATTGCGGTTGGTCACCGCGATGCGATAACCGTCCACCCGTTCAAGACTGACCGGCGGAAAATTCACTGAATTTGTAATGCTGCCGGTTTCCAGAAAACGCATCAGCTGATCCGCCGCCATCACGGCGCAGTTTTCTTCCGCTTCAGCGGTACTGGCGCCGAGGTGCGGAGTCAGCATGACGCGGTCGTGGTCAATCAATCCAGGTACCGGGAAATCAGCCACATAGCGACCCACCTGTCCGTTCTCCAGGCCTTTTGCCAGCGCGGCGGTATCGACAATGGGTTGACGCGCAAAATTAAGCAGCACGCTGCCGGGTTTGAATGCTTCCAGCGCAGCGGCATTGATCATACCTTCGGTGGCAGGCAGGAGCGGCACGTGCAGCGTGACGTAATCTGCCTGAGCAAACAGACTGGGCAGGTTTTCCATGCGTTCCACTTCAGCAGGCACCCGCCATGCGGCGTCTACAGACAGCGCCGGATCGTAGCCCAGCACCCGCATACCCAGATCCAAGGCGGCCCTTGCAACCATGCTACCGATGGCACCCAGACCCACTACGCCGAGGCTTTTGCCAATCAGTTCGCGGCCTTTAAAGCGTTTCTTTTCCGCTTCGACCAGCTTGTTGAGCTCGGCTTCATCAGTGACTGACGCCAGGGAGCGGACGTAGCTGATGCCACCGTATACATCGCGTGAAGCCAGCAGCAACGCTGTCAGCACCAGCTCTTTCACCGAGTTGGCGTTTGCGCCCGGCGTGTTGAAAACAACAATGCCGCGATCAGAACACGCCTCTACAGGCACATTGTTCACGCCGGCACCGGCACGGGCGATAGCCAGCAAACCATCGCTGAGCTCATCCACTGCCAGCTTATGGCTGCGCAGCAAGAGCGCGTCCGGCGATGTAATGTCAGCGCCAACGTTGTATTTTTCGGTGTTGAAGCGATCCAGACCGGTGGCGGCAATGGCATTGTAGGTGCGAACGTTGTACATGATAAAGCGGGGTTGTGAGAGAGGCGCGCAAGGTAGGCATGCAGCCGGAGAAAGTCAAGAAGCGGACTGTAAGCCTATTGCAGAAGTGATCTCCCGGGCAATTGCCGGCGCCGCCTGGGGGTGTTCAAAGCGAGCCAACGCCGCTGCAAACTCATCGCGATGTTCCTCTATCTGATGCAGCGCAGCCAGCAGCGTCTGGGTGGTCAGATCCGCCTCCGACAGGACCACACTATAGCCCGCCTCGGCCGCAACACGTGCATTGTCGATCTGGTCTCCACGGGAGGCCTTAGCCGACAGAGGCACCAGCACATTCAATTTACCCAGCGACAATAACTCAAACAACGCATTGGCTCCCGCCCTGGACAGGACCACGGCTGCAGCCGCAAGCAGATCACCCCAGCCTTCATCGATATATTCACGCTGAACATAACCGGGCATGTCCAAAGCCTGCTGCTTTCCCGGACCACACACATGCAGCACCACATAACGCTGAGTTAATTCC
>CBDUMB010000392.1:0-3652 GCA_965368205.1 uncultured Pseudomonadaceae bacterium
TGCACCGCCACTCCGCGCACCGCGCGCTGGAATTGCACCCTGTGCTGAAACATTTCTTCCGTGCCTGGCTGTGGTTCACCACCGGTATGGGTACTCGTCAGTGGACGGCCGTGCATCGTAAACACCACGCCAAATGTGAAACAGAAGAAGACCCTCATAGCCCTGTTGTCAAAGGCATCGGCGAAATCTTCTGGCGCGGGGTCGAGAACTACCGTATCGAAGCGACCAACGAAGAAACTCTGGCCAAATATGGCCGCGGTTGTCCTGATGATTGGATCGAGCGCAATGTTTATGAAAAATATACAACCGGCGGTATCACCGCACTGGCAATTATCAACATCTCTCTGTTTGGTGCTCTGGGTCTAACCATATGGGCCGTGCAGATGGTGTGGATTCCGTTGTTTGCTGCAGGCGTGATCAATGGCATCGGTCACTGGTGGGGCTATCGTAATTTTGAATGTCCAGACGCAGCCCGCAACATCTCTCCCTGGGGCATCCTGATCGGTGGAGAAGAGTTGCATAACAATCACCACACCTATCCAAACTCAGCCAAGCTTTCAGCGAAGTGGTACGAGTTTGATATCGGTTGGATGTGGATCCGCTTATTTGAGATGTTAGGTCTTGCCAAGGTCATCAGCACCGGTCCTGTTGTAGAACGAGTGCCGGAGAAAAATGTTTTGGATAAAGACGCAGTCCTGGCTTTGTTGAACGACCGCTTCCACGTCATGGCCCGCTACTCTAAAGAAGTGGTTAAACCCGTCATGGCGCAGGAATACCGCAAAGCGGACACCGCTTCGCGCAAGCTCATCAAACGTGCGCGTCGACTGATGGTGCGTCAGCCTCTGCTGGTCAATGATACCGGGCGCGATCGCATTTCCGCCGTTGTCGAAACCAGTCCTGAGATCAGAGTCATTCATGACCTGCATCAACGTCTCCAGGAGATCTGGGCCAAGCGTGGTGGCAACATGGATGAGGTGATTCATGCGCTCAGCGAATGGTGTAAAGAGGCAGAAGCGTCCGGCTTGCAGAGTCTGGAAAATTTTGCCCAGACGCTGAAGTCTTACGCTACCCCGCAGGCTGCGACGGCGTAATCCGCCCCTGCGGTAAGCGCTTGTATCAAAGCGTCGCCAGGACTGCTTCGGCAGTTTCTTCGACGCTTTGTTCCGAACTGTCTATCCATAAGCCAATGTCAGGCGTTGTCGCCATTGCGGCCTGCAGCGCCTGCACCGTGACAAGGCTGTAACCCTTTTTGCTGCGCAAAGCTTCCCGTTCAGCAACCACTGCCGCGTTGGGACACAGAACAAAAATACTAAGACGTTCACCCGCATAGAGATCTGCGACGTCCTGTAACAGCGGACCAATGATCACATCCTGATAGATCACATTGAAACCCGCTTGAGCGTAAACTTTGGCCGCTGCGGCGGCGGCTTTGTAGCGCAGCAGCAACTGCGCTAACGCCTGCGTGTTTGGCGTGCCGGACATGTCGACACCGCCATTCACAATCATGCGTCGAAACACGTCACCGCGAAGATGAATGCTGGGATGGAGATGTTTGGCGACAGCTTGGGCAACAGAGGATTTTCCTGCCGCCATCACGCCTGTGATGAGAATGATCTGCCCAGTCGATTCAGCCAACTGGCCTGTTCCTCACATCTGGTCGACGACGCCGATGCCCAGAAGATCCAGGCCCGTGCGAAGCGTATCTGCAGTCTGCCTGGCGAGCACGAGTCGACGTTCGCGTACATCTGCGCTGCTGGTAAGAATCGGGCAGGCTTCGTAGAAGCTGGTGAAACGCGTTGCCAGTTCATACAGATAACCACACAACAGATGTGGCATGCCTTCGCTTGCCACGGCCTCGAGGGTATCGTTAAAACTCGCAATCATCACCGCCAGCCGCCGTTCCGGCTCTTCAACCGCGATTGCCTGGGTGGGCAGGGTGCTGAGATCAATCTGCCCCTTGGCAAAGATGCTGGCAATGCGGGTATAGGCATATTGCAGATAAGGTGAAGTGTTGCCTTCGAAACTGATCATCTGTTCCCAGTTGAACACGTAGTCACTGGTACGATTTTTCGACAGGTCAGCATATTTCACTGCACCAATGCCAATGACGTGCCCCAGCTCTGCCGCGGTTTTCTCGTCAAGGTCAGGGTTTTTGCTGCTCACCAGTCGGGTGGCGCGTAGTTCTGCCTCGTCCAGCAGATCGGCCAGCTTCACCACGGTGCCCGCGCGGGTTTTAAACGGTTTGCCATCGTCGCCCAGCATGGCGCCAAACGGCATGTGTTCCAGGCTGATATTCGAGTCTGCAAATCCAGCCGCCCGGGCAACGGCAAATATCTGTTTGAAGTGCAGTGCCTGGCGTGCGTCGGTGAAATACAGTACCCGCTCTGCGTTGAGTTCCTTGTTCCGATACGCGATCGCTGCCAGGTCGGTGGTGGCGTAGAGGTATCCACCATCGGTTTTCTGCACGATAACCGGCAGGGTCTCGCCTTTCTTGGTTTTGAATTCTTCCAGGAACACACACTGCGCGCCTTCGGACTGCCGCAACAGGCCTTTGTCATCAAGCTGCTGAATAATGCCGGGGAGCGCATCGTTGTACGCACTTTCACCCTGGATGTGGGTCGGGTTCAGCGTTACATCGAGCCGGTCGTAAATTTCCTGGCAGTGAGACATGGATACCGTGATGAAATGCTGCCACATGGCCAGCGCGTCGGCATCGCCAGCCTGCAGGTCCACCACAGCCTGGCGCGCGCGTTGTTGAAAATCCTCATCTTCATCGAAACGCGCTTTAGCAGCGCGGTAGAAGTCTTCGAGGTATGCCAGGGAATCAGAATTTGCGCCGGTGTCCTGCAGATAAGTCAGCAGCATGCCGAACTGGGTACCCCAGTCGCCAACGTGATTCTGTCGTAAAACAGTGTGGCCCTGAGCTTCCAGCACGCGAACGATACAATCGCCGATGATGGTTGAGCGCAAGTGACCGACATGCATTTCTTTGGCGAGGTTCGGGGCAGAGTAATCAACAACAACCCGCTGTGGCGCCGGGCTGGCTGTGATTTCGCCGGCGGTAACATCGGCAAGAAAATCTGCGGCCAGGGTAATGTTGAGAAAACCGGGACCGGCGATATCGACAGTGCTGGCAATACCTTTCAGATCCAGAACTTCAATAACCTCTGCAGCCACTTCGCGCGGATTACGCTGCGCTCGTTTGGCTGCCGCCATCACCCCGTTGGCCTGATAATCACCCAACTCCGGTCTGCTGGAGGTCTGCACCAATGCAGGCCCGACCAGCCCCAGAGTGTTGAAGGCGGCCTCAATTGCATGGCTGAGCTGGGCTTTTATCTGCATTTGGATGCGGCTCTAGTCGAGGGTTTTAACCTGTTCAGCCTGGGCGCCCTTTTCCTGATGTGAGACCACAAAACTGACTTGCTGGCCGTCATTCAGTACAGGACGTTGATTGCGATCACCATCGCTGGCAATCGAGCGCTGGTGCACGAAGATTTCCTCGCCATTCTCGCGAACGATAAAACCGTATCCCTTGGAACGGTTGAACCACTTAACCGTGCCGTTTTCCACCGGCCCCGTGGCCTGGCTGACTTCCTGGGCAGGTCCGCCGCTATCGCGATCACTGCGGTTAGGCTGTCGATTGCTGTCGTTG
>CBDUMB010000393.1:0-3649 GCA_965368205.1 uncultured Pseudomonadaceae bacterium
TAAATTGAAGATCAGAGGATCCGCCTCTGGCGCCAGCAAGCCGTATTCGATGGCAACCAGGTCGCGGAAGATCTGTATCAACTGGTTGCTTTGTAGGGCCGGGAGACAGCCGATCAGGCCCGTGCCTGCAAACAGATAGGCTAGAAAATGCATGCGTTTTGGCAATGCCTCCCGGATCACATACATAGGCCCACCCTGCAGATCGCCTGCGGAGTCTTTGCCGCGATACATAACGGCGAGAGAGCAGGTGAAAAACTTAGTCGCCATGCCAACGATGGCGGTCATCCACATCCAGAAAATCGCCCCGGGCCCGCCGATGGCGATGGCCAGTGCAACACCGGCGATATTACCCATGCCGATGGTACCGGCCATGGCGGCTGACAGCGCTTTGAAATGACTGATCTGACCAGGGTCGTGGGGATTGTTGTACTTACCGCGCAGCAGATCGATGGCATGCGGCAGATAGCGAAACGGGACAAATCGGGACCGGATCAGAAATACCAGGCCGCCACCCAGAAGCAATACCAGCAACCAGGGGCCCCACGCCAGATCAGCGATTGAGGTGGTTACCGCTTCAATTTGATCAATCATGTACTGCAGGTGCTTTGCTAAAGGTAGCCAGCGAGATTAACGGTTTCGAAAGGTAACTTCACTAGCGAAAGAGATTGCAAGCTAGTTTACAAATGCAAGGCGAAGTCTGGCCGATAGACCCGGTTTCGCTACCGTTTATCGCGCTGATCTGGCGGTGTACGGCGCATCTGCTAGAGTGCAGCTTCGTTCCTCTGGCAGCAGCTTATGGCAGACACGACCCCACTGACAGCTGAGCAACAAGCTCAAAAATTTGATGAAGGTCCGTTAGGTAAAGTCACTGCGTATCCCGCGACCTACACACCTTCTTTACTACATCCGATAGACCGCAGTGCTGCGCGTGCTCAGGTGGGTGTGGCCCAGGCTTCACAATTACATGGTGAAGACCTGTGGACCGGTTATGAGTTTTCCTGGCTGGACACTCAGGGAAAACCTCTGGTCGCTGGGTTGCGCATCCGCATTCCGTGTCAGTCCGCTGCCATGGTAGAAAGTAAATCTCTGAAACTGTATCTGAACAGTTTTTCGCAAACCAAGTTTGAGTCTCAGGCTGCGGTGCTGCACACCCTGGATCAGGATCTGAATCTTGCCTTTCAGGCGCCGGTGATGATCGAGCTCATGGAGCTGACGCAGCTTGCAGCACCGGTGCATCAGATGCCGGGTATCTGTCTCGATGATATAGACCTTCGCACAGACACCTATGAGCGTGAGCCTGCGTTTCTGACACTGGAAGATGTTGATGTCAGTGTGCATGAAACCCTGCACAGCCACATTTTTCGCAGTCTATGTCCGGTCACAGCTCAACCTGACTGGGCGTCGGTAAGCATCGAATACAGTGGTGCGCCTATTAATCGGGTCGGTTTGTTGAAATATCTGATCTCTTACCGGAATCATCAGGCTTTCCACGAAACCACTATTGAGCAGATTTTCTGTGATATCACAGCGGCCTGTGCGCCGGCACGTCTGGCTGTGTACGGCCGATTTCTGCGTCGTGGTGGATTGGACATCAATCCTTTCCGGGCGTCATATGAAGCGGATGCGCCTTTGTGTCGGCTACCTCGTCAGTAAAGTGTGCGGAAAATAGGGGGCTGCTTATGCGTCTAATCGCGGTGGTCCGGTGCAATTACCGATCGCAACCAGCCCCACCAGGTATTGTCTTTTCTTAGCGCCTGATCCAGCAGTTTGACATCCTGGCTAAGGCGCGCATGTTCGGTCAGCAAATCAGCGCGGCTGATCATCTCCCGGGTAGGGTCAAGGTTTTTCACCACACTGGCCGGGTTGCCTGCTGCAACAACATTGGCAGGCAGCGATTTGGTCACCACTGCGCCTGCACCCACAATCGTATTGTCTCCAACTGTGACGCCTTTACAGACAATGGCGCCATCACCTATCCAGACATTCCTGCCGAGCACAACTGCGGCGCTGGCGCCAATTGGACGTGGTCTGTTGTATATGCCATGCCAGTCCGCATCGGTAATGTAGACGCCGGCGGCCAGCATGGTGCTCTGACCAATCACCACTGAGGTTGCGGAGTCGATGCGTACACCTGGACATAATAAAGCGTAATCCTGTACGTCTATCGAGCCTTCACCGTCTTCATGTTGCCAGGTGGTCAGGCGCACCGTGCGGTCAGCGGCGGTGACCACGTGCACAGCTTCACCCAGGCGGATGTTGGAACCGTAAATTTTGAAGTGCCAGGGTTTCATGATCATGCAGCCGTCACCCAGCTGATCCAGCTGAGGACGAATAAAATGTCGGGTCCAGTTTTCTTCAAACAGACCCAGCAGGCGCTTCAATGCAAAAGGTTTCTGGTCGCGTCGCAATCTAGCGCTCGCTTGTCAATGGTGGGGTTTTGTACCTGCTCTTGTTGAAGCTGACAAGGGGTATGGTTTCAAGCGGCGTCTTCGGCCGCTTCAGCGGGTTTTTCTTCTTCATCAGCAGGCGGGATAGTTTCGCTTTCATCAAGCCCCAGGCGCTTACGCAACTCGGCATTTTCTGTTTCCAATGACTGGATGCAGGCCATCATTTCACGGCTGTCCCTGGTGAACTGTTGCAGCAGCTGTTTGAGCTCTTCGGTGCGATCTTCTTCGCCGTTTCCGTCGGCGATGGCTTCTGCCGCCGCTTTTGCCGCCTCGAGTTCGGCCTCCAGCGCTGCCAGTTGTTCAGTCTGGCCACTGTCGACGGACAAACCGCCGTCTGCAATGGCAGTGCGCAGCAGGTTTTCCATATCTCCCTGAGGGTCCAGGGCATGTTGCAGAACCAGGCTGATCACCGGCGTGGTGGCGCCATCTGCCGGTAGGGCAGCCAGCCGTTCCTGCACCCATGCCTCAGGGCTGGGATCAGTCGCGTCATTATGTGTTTCCAGAGCCTCTCGCAGCTGCTCGTTCTGCTTTGAAACACCGCGCAGGCGCAACCAGAACGCAAGGCATGTGCCTACCGTAATGATGAACATCTGCACCAAAGCAAAAATGGACCATTCCATCTGCAGCAATAATCTCTGGATTAACCTTCTATGAGTATAGATGGTGATTTGTGAACGTGTGGAATGGGCTTAGGGTTGCCCGATAAAGGTCCAGTTCAGAGGCTGATCAGCCTGAAATGGCACTATCGGCGTACCTGCGGCATCAATCAGTGAGGCAACCGTCTGTTTGCGGCGTGCCAGGGTAACGGTGCCTTCGTTGAGGGGAAGGCCATAGAAATTAGGGCCGTTCTCAGCGGCAAACGCCTGCAGTTCAGGTAGCGCACCTTCCTCGTCAAAGACGGTGGCGTAACACTCAAGGGCAACCGGCGCGTTGTATATGCCAGCACAGCCGCAGGCAGTTTCTTTATCGGTCTGGGCGTGAGGTGCGGAGTCTGTACCGAGAAAAAAGCGTGGGTTGCCCGACGTAGCAGCGCGTCGCAGTGCGCGTTGGTGTGTTTCCCGTTTCACCACGGGCAGACAGTACAGATGTGGTCTAATGCCGCCGGCAAACATGTCGTTGCGATTGATCATCAGGTGGTGCGGGGTAATGGTTGCGCCAATATTTGCCCCGGCGCTTTCTACAAACTCAACCGCCTGGCTGGT
>CBDUMB010000394.1:0-3648 GCA_965368205.1 uncultured Pseudomonadaceae bacterium
GCTCAATGGTGACACGAATCGTTTCACCTTCCCGCGCCCAATGACCGATCGCCCCGGACTGGACTTCAGTTTCAGCGGCCTGAAAACATTCACGTTGAATACCGTTGCTGCAACCCAGCCCCTGTCTGACCAGGACATCGCCGACATTGCAGCTGCTTTCGAAGAAGCGGTGGTAGATACATTATTCATCAAGTGCAAACGGGCCGTTAAACAGACGGGTATTAGAGATCTGGTGATGGCCGGCGGGGTCAGTGCAAACAAAGCGCTGCGCCACAAGCTGGCTCACGAACTCGATGCCAACGTGCACTATGCACCCGACGCCTTGTGTACCGATAACGGGGCGATGATTGCATTTGCAGGCGCGTTGCGGCTGCTGAGCAAGCAGAGCAACGACCTTGCCATCAACACAAAACCACGCTGGCCAATAGTTGAACTGGCTTCGATCGACAACGGCGTTGAGCTGCTCGCTCAAACGGCTCGCTCCGCTTCAACAAACTGACCGGTGTTGAACTGATGGCACCACCGAATACCGACACCGTCTATGTGCGCAATCTTGTTTTCAAGACCATCATCGGCGTGCTGCCGCACGAACGTGACACACCGCAGCCGGTTTGCATTTCTCTGGAGTTGACCGTCGATACAGCACCCGCAGCCGAATCAAAAGATTTAAGTGACACCCTAGACTATGCATTTCTGGCGGAAGCGGTTGAGGCGCTAGCCATCGAACAGCAATGCCTACTGGTGGAGACGCTGGCACAACAGATTGCTGACCTTGCGCTTGCACAACCCCTCGTACAGGCCGTACGGGTTAATGTCGGCAAACCAGACGCTCTGCAAAAGGCTGAGCAGGTGGGCGTTGAGATCTATCGCCGACGCGCCTGATCCAGCCACTCGCAACGCGCCTTAAACAGTGCGTTACCATAAGCCTTACCGCTGAGCCCCTCTGCCTCAACCTGCACCGCCCGCCAGCCTTCTCCCAACTGCTGCAGAGTGTCTTTCTGCAGCTGGTCAAACTGCAGCCATTCCAGCAGCCTGAGCAGACGGACATTGTCGTGGTTAACCTGCAGGGCTAGCATCGCCGTCGCAAGACGCGTCACCTCAACAGTGTGCCATTGCGCAATGATATCTGCATAACTGAGTCGATCTGCGGCAATCTGCTGATAACGACCGGGCACTTTCAAACGGCCAGCAAGGGTTTCGAATTCAGACTCATTGAGCGGCAGCTCAGCATAGCGATACACGGCATCGTCACGCTTAAATCGGACCGATCGGCCACACAGTTCAGGCATCCAGAATTCCAACGCGGCAACCTGGCCAAGTAGCTCAAAAAAGTGTTCAGGCGCCACCGCGTTAAGCGCTTTTTCAGTTTCCTGCCAGACCCTTTCGGCCGAGAGCGAAGTCAGTTCTCCCGCCTCACACATCTGCTGCATCAGCTGCAGGGTCTCGGGGGCAACAGAGAAATCAGGCAATTGTGCAGCAAATCGAGCAACACGGAATACCCGCAGCGGATCCTCCGCAAAGGCAGGCGACACATGCCGAAGTATTCGCGCTGCAAGATCTGCCGCCCCGCCAAAAGGATCAATCAATTCACCTTGCGGGTCTTGGGCAATTGCATTGATGGTCAGATCTCGCCGTTGCAGATCTTCTTCCAGCGTCACGTCGGGACTGGCGTTGACCACAAACCCGCGATGACCATGACCTTGCTTCCGCTCGGTACGCGCCAGCGCATATTCTTCGTGGGTATCGGGGTGCAGAAATACAGGAAAGTCTCGCCCCACCTGGGTAAAACCCAGCGCCAGCATCTGGGCCACCGAACTGTTCACCACAACCCAATCGTTATCGCCGACGGTACGCCCAAGCAATCCATCACGAACGGCACCGCCGACAAGATAGGTTTCCAGCTCACCCGTCATGTTGTCTTTCTGCGCCACCTCAGCTGACCGCTTGCACCGTTGTTACCTCGGCGGTTTCCAGACAGTAGGCAGTTAAATGGCGTCCCCAGACACACCCGGTGTCGAGTGCGATGACGTCATCCCGGTGGGTCACACCTTCCAGCGCCGCCCAGTGACCAAACAACAGTCTCGTGGCACTTTCATCATCCGCTGCGCGAGGCAACAGGTTAAACCAGGGTACCCAGCCTGCCGGGGCTTCGGCGATTGCACCCTTGTGACTGAAATCTAAACATCCTTCAGGGTTTACCAGTCGCATCCGCGTGAAATAGTTGGCCAGCAATCGATAACGCGGCAACCCGCTTAAGTCGGCTTGCCAGCAGTTTGGTTCATTGCCGTATAACCCCGCGAAAAATTTTTTCGCGCTGACCTGCACATTTTCATCGCGCAGAACTTCCTCAACTTCATCGGCAAAACCCCTGGCACGCTCCAGGCTCCAGATATGCGGTATACCGGCATGAGTCATGGTGCAGTTCAACAACGGGTCGTGGTGCAGCATCTTCTGCCGGCATAACCAGCTTGCCAGATGCTCTACATCAGCCGCCGCAAGCAAACTCTCGAAAGTGTCAGAGCGACTGCTTTTGTGTCCACCAAAATAGATGGCAAGAAAATGTAACTCATGATTGCCCAGCACCACCTCAACTTGATTGGACATCGATTCTACCAACCGAAGCACTTCCAGCGAGTGAGAACCACGATTAATCAGATCGCCCGCCAACCAGAGCCGGTCTTTGGAACCGAAGTTTATGCGTTCCAACAGAAGCTCAAACTCGCGCAGACACCCCTGCACATCTCCCACGGCGTAAGTGGTCAAGGTTCAGTGCACCAGATTAGGCATGGACAGGGAAAACGCAGCTATAGGCACACTGAAGGAAGCCTGATTGGGATCGTGAAAAGTATATGCCCCCTGCATGGCACCCACCGGTGTCTTGAGAATTGCACCGCTGGTGTATTCAAAAGATTCACCCGGCGCCAGCAAAGGTTGTTTGCCCACCACGCCCTCACCGCGCACTTCTTCTACCTCACCACTGGCATCTGTGATGATCCAATGTCTGCTTATGAGTTGTGCTGACTGCGTGCCGTTGTTAGTGATGGTAATGGTATAAGCAAAAACAAATCGCTCTTCCGTCGGATCGGACTGCGCCTCTACATAATGGGTGACCACGGACACTTCGACCTGATTCATAAACGCCTACTACTCACTGAATTTTTATTCGGATAACAAATTATTGTCGTTTGCCTGGGTGGCCACCTGCCTTGCCAGCATGACGTAATCGTCGCGCGCCACGTTATCAGCGCGCAGACCCGGATCCAGGTCGATGGTCGACCAATCGAGCTCCAGCACTTTCAACGAGTTAGACAGCCGTTTACGCCGCCCGGAAAACGCCAGCCTTAACACTCTGTCGAGAACCGCCAGGTCCACCCCGGCATCCACATTCTTTCTCGGAATCAGACGTATGATACTGGACCAGACCTTAGGCGGCGGACTGAACGCCTCAGGCCCCACGTCGAAAACGTGCTCAACGTCAAACCGCAGTTGCACCATGACGCTGAGTCTGCCCCAGGCTTTGGTGCCGGGCAAGGCGCTCAGACGTTCAGCCATTTCCCGCTGCAACATGAAATGCATATCCGCTATCTGCCCTGGCTGGGCTTCTACAAACTGGGTCAGAGTGGCAAGCAGCGGAGACGAAATGTTGTA
>CBDUMB010000395.1:0-3643 GCA_965368205.1 uncultured Pseudomonadaceae bacterium
TGTTGGCCCAGTGAATCCGCTTCTAAAGCGATCATTCGGTGGGTATCGATCAGAACCTGCCGGGTACTCCAATCACCAGGCTCCTGGGCATGTAGTCGTGTCAATGTTGCTGCGTGGGACAGAAGCTCTGCCAGGCGCTTCGGATTTTCCAACTGGCGCGCCATGCCAAGTTCCAGGACCAGCAATTCAGTTTTGATAAAATCTTTCTGGTGCCGTTTGTTGTCTCGGTCTGCTTCTGACAATTCTTTGCGTAGGGCCAGAGCTTGCGCTAACTGATGTTCTTTTGGATCGGCGCTGATCGTGCGCAGCGCGGTTGTATATTCCTTCATCAGTGCCGATGACACTCTGAATTTAAAGCCAGCATGATTCGGTGCGATCGCCAGAAGGTCTTCCCAGAGCGTCCGGCTCTGTTGGTAGTGGTCCAGTGCTTCAACGCGTTTTCCGTCCAGGATCGCGATATCGCCCAACCATGCTTGTACATCCGCGATATCGGGTCCGAACTGGAGGGGGGTGGAGTCCTGTTTTTCCAGTTCTTCCAGCAGTGCCAGTTCGCGTTCAAATGAGGTACGAGCTAACACCAGGTCGAGGGTTCTAACCGCCAGAGCACCCATGTTGTGGTGGCCATAGCCGACCTCGCGTAACCAGTCGGGATTAGAGGGTGCAAACGCCAGGAGCCCTTCACTGGTTGCCAGGTAACGCTGCCACCAGTCCCTGGTCGCCCTGAAGTTACCCTGCTCCCAATTGGCGAAGCCGACCCAGTATTCTGCCTGTCCTCTCTGAAACAGCAGCTGCGGGTCTGTTGCGTCGAGTTCAACCAGTTCAGCAGCACGTTGGTAGGCTTCTTGGAATGCGTCCACAGCGCCGTCATATTGCAGCTGCTGCAATCGAATCGACCCGACATGGGTTAAGACACGGGCGCGTTGAGCCAGGCCCAGCGTTGTCATATCGCTGTCTTCGACCTTACTGAAATAATCCATAGCTTGGTCAGCGACGTCTTCGAGGACGTGCAGTTGGCCCAGGGGTTCAAGGCTTTCGCGTAGATCTCCAACCATAAACTCGAGCAGGTTTTCTGCTTGCTGGCGCCGTTGTTCAGCATCCTGACTTGCGAGATAGGCGATCGTAGCGAGCGTCAGCGAAAACCCCATGCCAATGATCGAGAACGTGGTGATGACAGCCATGCGACGATAGCGCCGTTGATTCTCGCGGCGTATGAGCAGGTCGTAATCGACCCCCAGCAATCCTGCAATTAGTTTGAGCAGGGCGCGTTTGCGACCATCTCCGATGCCGCGAGCATCAGCAGCAATGAGATCAACCCGTTCGTCTGTTAGCTCACCATCCGGGTTGATGCGATAGCGCAAGGCGGGTGCGTAACACTGGGCCAGACCGTCTGCTTTTGGTTCACCTGAAACAATTAAAACAAAGACGCTGCCTTCGCCGTGGATGCGTATGAATTCGATTATCTCCTGATTTACCCAGCGCGATTGAGCTGATGCGGGCGAAGCGATCACTATAAGAGCGGCTGATTGTGCTAACGCGTCGCGAATCGTGGTGGTTAGATCGGTTCCAGAGGCCAGTTCATCGCGGTCTCTGAATATAGGCGCCAGGCGTTCTGAAACCGGGCCAAAGCGTCCAGTTTGACCAAGAATATGTTTTGGTGTGCGGT
The DNA here is from genome assembly GCA_965368205.1 of uncultured Pseudomonadaceae bacterium. Lineage (GTDB taxonomy): Bacteria > Pseudomonadota > Gammaproteobacteria > Pseudomonadales > Azotimanducaceae > UBA4421. The sequence continues at coordinate 1,664 of CBDUMB010000395.1, forward strand.
AACGTTCGAGACGACGAAACAGCCAGCGTGCCCAGGCACGATCCTGGTGGCTGTAGCTGATGAACGCTCGATAGCGAAACTCGTTTGCGGTGTCAGCCATACTTACTCCGTCTACCCGCGTCAGGGCATAGCTTGCCTGGGAAATATGACCGAGTCATTGGAAGTGGGGGCTATGGATAACTCGGGGTCTCTTGTGTACTTACCCAGTCAGCTACTACGCACACTACGCATAAGTTGAGTGTTTGCAACTTTGTACGGATTAAGAAGATGCGGAGGCGAGTATTTAAATTTAGAAATATCAATCACAGCCGGTACAAGTCAGACCCGAAGACTTGGCGCTGCGTGCCCAGCACCTGGTCCTGACTCCAAGGCTAGTGGTTGGTCATTCAGGCAATAAAAATCAGCTCAGTAGCCGCTCGATATGGTCAAGCATTTCGTTTTCATCCAGGAAATGCATGATCATGGCGACACCCCAGCCACCCCACATCAGCCAGGTGATGATGGTGTCCCATCGCCTGAGTGGGTGTGCTTCTTCGGGGTCTTCCTCACCCCAGGGCGTGTCCGACATGTTTGGCACAAACATCGTCACATACAGCGTTGCAAAGAAGGCAGCAGTCCCAATCAGAAAGGGAACCAGGAACCAGGGGTTACTCATAAAGTTCGACTCACCATGTACAACAGTTCATATGTAACGCGCCTGTCATAGGTCAACCAGACGCTTGTTTGGGTAGAAGGCCAGCATCAGCTGCTCCTTTATCGATAGCGGCACAGCTTTACCGGCACCGGTCTGTTTGACATCGTTTGTCGTATCACCGCAGTAAGTACCAAAGACCCGGTCCCAGAGAATAATGTAACAGCCGTAATTAGAGTCGCTCTGCCGGCGATTCAGCGAATGGTGCACGTGATGCTGAGGCGCAGTCGCAAAAACCCAATCATAGACGGGTAGAGACTTAAGCGGCAGGTTCGAGTGATTGAACTTACCGTTCCACATGCCAAATGCTACAGACACTGCAATGACTTCGTCGCTCGCGCCGATAAAAGCCAGAACCATCACCCGACCCAGCGAAAGCGCCAGGTATTCAAGCGGATGCGTGCGGTCGCCTCGAAGGAAACTCATTTTCGTAATGTGGTGATGCGTGGCGTGCATGCGCCACCAGAACAGTACCTCGTGCTGCACACGGTGTAGCCAGTAATAAGGAAAAGCCGTACAAATGCGTATAAAGATAACTGCACCAAACAGACCGAGGACGGTGGTCGGCTCGACACTGAGTTCCAGGAAGGTCCGATCACGGATGGCGCTGAAACCCTCGGAAAGCGGCGTACGATACATGTCCGTTATCAGCGGCGCCCAGAGGAACGCGCCCATCGCAAGCCAGAAGCCATCCTCAGCCAGTTCAGATGGTTTGAGCTTCCAATCGCTTCGGCCCCAGCGCCGCTCGGCCCACACGAATATTGGGATCGGCAGGAAGATCATCACCAGGGCGAAGAGCATTCGGTCTTCTTCCGCCCAAACACCGCTGAGTAGCGTGACGGCGACGAGGAGCGGTGCGCCCATCGCGATGGTTGGCTGCAACAACGTCCAGAAAATATCTTTCCAGGTCCTGGTCGTTGGACTCGCTTCTGAGCTCTGCGACAGCTCAACAGGGTCCAGTGAATTCTCGCTCATGAAAAGCTCTCCATTTCTTACTTCGAGTCAGGTCATTTTTTTCTTCCACTGTTTTGCAAAAAACAGACCAAACCTCATCAGAACAAAACTGACCCTCTCTGCCCGCTGTGTTGTCTATACTTGGTAAGCGAACACTATCGCCCTTCTGTGCATAAAGACTGTGGAACAGCACTTGAAGCTTACAAACGTAAACTTCCGTTTCGAAGCGAATTGATGGTGCTTTTCGCACGGAAAGGTGGAACAGGGACATCAATGTAGCACCGACATGACGCATCGGCGAATCGAAGTGATACATTCTAGTGCAAGTTAGGGTT
>CBDUMB010000396.1:0-3626 GCA_965368205.1 uncultured Pseudomonadaceae bacterium
CGGCATTTTTTGCCCAGAGCAACCGCCTGGCTAACCTGTCTTCCATGCGGCCCAATGCTGAGTTTTACAACATGGGGCGCGATTTCTGACCTGGAAGCCCAGGTCAGAAGTGACACACCGAATAGCGTCTAAGCGCTGGCTTTAGCGGCAGCCTCACGTGCTGCACGAACTTTGTCGTTGGTCTGGTTAAACAGGATTTCACGTCGTGCCTTTTCCTGGGCTTCGGTGAGTTCCTTCTTGCCGAGTTCGCTGCCGACGTTACGGCCGGCTTGAACCGCAGGGCGTTCTGCCACTTCGTCAACCCAACGTTTCAGGTTGGGGAAGGTGTCCCAGACATTCTCGTCTATCAGGCGACCCAGCAGAAATGCCCAGGGCCAGGTGATGATGTCTGCAATGCTGTAGCTGTTTCCGGCAAGGTATTGATTGGCGGATAGCTGTGCATCCATAACGCCGGCCAGACGGTCTACTTCTCCAACAAATCGCTTGGTGCCGTATTCAAGCTGGCTTGGATCGTCAGCGATGTTTTTGCCGTAATTCTTGAAATGGTTGGCGTTGCCCATCATGGGACCTAGATTGGCCATCTGCCAGTGTACCCATTGCAGGACTTTGTATTTCTCCGCAGTCTTGGTGGGCAGGAACTGACCACTTTTCTCTGCCAGGTATTCGAGGATGGCGCCAGACTCAAACAGAGCCAGGGGTTCGCCGCCACCCAGAGGGTCGCTGTCGACAATGGCCGGCATACGATTGTTGGGGCTGATTTGAAGAAATTTAGCGCTGAACTGGTCGCCGCCGCCAATGTCGACAGGGACAATATTGTAATCCATGCCGCACTCTTCGAGCATGATAGTGACCTTCCAGCCGTTCGGCGTTGGCCAGTAGTGGACGTCGATCATCGTTCTCTCCTTTCGCTGTGTATCGAAAACATCGTCTTCAGAGTAACGCAGCCCACGGCGATTAGGATAGGGCGCAAGGTTAGAATGATGTGTGCTAACTTTAGACGCTGCTGGAAGATTGCGGCGGCCCGTTTGTCATAGTGACGACGGGTCATAAATTCTGATTAGGAAGACGATTGATGGAATACAAAGCCCTGGCACTTGACCTTGATGGCACTACTTTGGTTGGCGATGACCTGCCAGAAGTGAATAAGATTGCGCTGCAGAAAGCAGCGGCTGCCGGATATGAGATTATTGTTGCCACTGCACGCTGGATTCATATGGCACAACGTGTCGCTGACCAGATCGGTACACCATCGGTTGCGATTGCCTGTTCCGGGGCGCAGGTTCATGACCCGCGTGTGGCTGAAGATATTTTTGATAAACGCCTGCCACCGGATTTTGTTGATGAGCTTTTTGCAGTCTGCAATGAGGCACGCTGTATTGCTACGGTAACCGTAAGCGATCGTGTGTTGCTGAAGCTGGATGGCGCCCCTGATCCAGCGCTACTGGATGAAGAAATGACCTGGGTGCCACAGTTACAAAGGCACGATAATGATCTGCCGCGTATCGCAGCGATTCAGGGCACTGCGGTCTGTCAGCACATCAAAGACGTGCTGCGACCACGTTTTGCCGACCGGGTAAATATTTATGATTCGATCGGGCCAACAGGAAAGCTGGTGTTGACCATAACGGCCAAAGACGCCAACAAAGGCCTTGCGCTGCAGGCCGCGTGTAATCACCTGGACATTGATCCTGCTCATGTGATTGCGTTTGGTGATGCTGAAAACGATCTGGCTATGTTTGCGCTGGCTGGCGCCAGTGTCGCGATGGGACAAGCCCATCAGATGGTAAAAGATGCTGCAGATTATGTCTCAGCGCGTAATGATGAAGGCGGCGTTGCCCAGGCGATCGAACTTATCCTGGCGAATGGCAGGTTGCCTTAACCGCCTGCTATTCCTCGTCGAGACTTTCATCCAGGGCCGCATCATCGCCGTGTTTCAACACCCGCTGGTGCACTTTATTCATCGCTTTGAAAATTTTATCCGTAGCGTCGGCGACTTCTTCGTAAGGGTCAAAAAAGATCGGGTCGAGAATGTGTGAGGCGACGGGTCCTGGCACCTGTTCTTTGCTGCCTGGTGGTCGAATGGCTTTAAGACCGGTCATGTAAATGGGGATCACCGGCACGCGCTTCTCCAGCGCCAGAATGGATACACCGTGTTTGAATTTCCCCAGAGATTTGCCGCGAGAACGAGTGCCTTCCGGAAACAACATCAGATTACAGCCCTGATCTAACAACCATTTAGGGTAGTCGAGGGTTTTGCTGCCACCGCCGCGTTGAATCGGGTATAGCCCCATGACCAGCGATTGATACCAGGGCTGCAGCTTCCATTCTTTGCGGCCTTTTAAAAACCATCGATCTGCAGCGGCGCCAAAGTAGATGTTGGATCGAATGTGTTCCGGCAGTGCACCCAACAAAGCGTACTGGTCTGCTGATGTTCTTTACTTTTTCCTGGCCAGTGACGGTGAATGGTTGAAAGTACTCTTTCTCCCATTTAGTGAATGCGGTACCACGCATCATACGCCGCACCCAGCGTGCCCAGCCTTGAATCTGCCAGGTATGTGGCCCACCAGTTTCTGCACTTTGTGAGATCAACCGTTGGAACAGTGGCAGATCAATGGCGGGCAGAATTTCGGTATGGGCGGTAGTGGATAATTCCTGCGCCAGGGTTGCTCGATAAGCTGTAAAATTGTCCGGTGCATCGATAATGGTGCACTGGTCGTACTCACCCAGCAGGTGATAGCTTTCGATGACTCTGGCTTCCCATCTTTCGATGGAAGCGTGAATGCCCATCAGGAACTGAGGGTCTTTTTTAGCTTGTACCAATCCTTCGGAGTGGTACTTCATCAGCAATACGTAGTGGCCCATCGTGCAGACTTGACGCTAAAGCTTACTGATCACCTTTTTCTTCGCTCTTACGTGGGGGCGCAGCCGCCATGTTGTTGAGGAATTCTTCAATCGGCATACCCGGCAGCGTGGTAATTTTAATGGTGCCACGGGAGCCGAGTTCCATGGATATCCGCGCCATGACTTCGTTAGAAGGCGCATCTATGACGTTAACAAAGTCGTAGCCACCCAGTACGGCATACTGGGCGCGGACGCGGGCGCCCATATCTTCAACTTCGTCGTTTACACTTTTAAGTCGGTCAGGACGCGCTTTAAGTGTTTTGCGGCCTTCATCGGTCAGCGTGCTGAGCATGATATAAGTTGGCATGATCTCCCCTTGATCTTCCTCTGTCTCAGACAACTGTAAGCTACTGGAAAGAGATCTGCACTAATACTTTTTCAACTTTCCAGTACGTATCGCCCGGGTGCAGCATCAATTTCGGGGAAATTGTCATTGCCATAGGCGATGGGGGCCTGCACCGGTTCGGCGGGGCTCTTCTCCTTCAACCAATCAATCCAGTTCAATACCCAGCTACCCGCGTGCTCATCGACGGTGTCAAGCCAGGCTTCCGGGTCAGCGGGATAGCTTTTGCCGATCCAATGTTTCAGGTGTTTGTTATCGTCACGGCTGGAGATGGTTTGCGTATGGTTCTGGTTGGTCAGTACAAACTGAACATTGTCTGCGTTAAACAACTGGGTGCTGCGATAACAGGCTTTCCACGGAGTAATGTGGTCTGTAGAACCCG
>CBDUMB010000397.1:0-3616 GCA_965368205.1 uncultured Pseudomonadaceae bacterium
TGATGGTTACCAGTCGAAAGACCGCTCTCAAAGAGCCAATGGTCGTGACGTTACCTTTGAAGATGGCAGTAAAATCTTCATGGGCTCTTCAGGTACCGGCGCGCCAAAAGACGGCCGCGATGCTTCAGAACGTTAAACCTGTGGGTTGATGTTAAAAAAGCCGGGTTTGTCCCGGCTTTTTTGTGCGCGTTGTCAGCCGAAACGTTGCGGCTTAACCTTCTGCGGTTTCTTCAGTCTTGGTCAAATCGGCAACAGCGGCGAGCATATCGTCAATACTGAAAGGCTTCTGCAGATAGCGGTTCACACCCAGTGTTGTCAGGGCTTTGCTGTCTGTGCTCTGAGTGTATGCGGTGATGTAAATCACCGGCAGCTGTGTATTGAATGTGCGTAATTTCTGGATCAGCTCGACGCCGGTGATCAACGGCATGGAACCATCCGTAAGCAGCAGGGCAACATCATCGATGTTGCGCTCCAGATAGTCCAAAGCCTGGGGACTCTCCGTAAATACCAGGGTCGGATACCCTTTGTCCCGCAGCACTTCACCAATGAAGTTGGCCACAGATACTTCATCATCCACAACCACAATGCGGCCACTCATTTGCGGTGCGGGGACCTGCAGCAGCTGGTTGTCAGTTGCGTCCACTTCCGCGGTAGGCAGATAGATACCAAAACTTGTACCTTGACCGGCGGTACTGTCCAGCGTGATGTGTCCGTGGTGTTCGTGTACCAGATTGTTAATCATCCACAAACCAAAGCCCGTGCCCTGACCTGGCTCTCGGGTGGTGAAATACATTTCAAAAACTTTAGCCAGCAGTTCTTTTGATATGCCGTGGCCATCATCACTGACTCGAATGACCACATTGCCCGGTGTGATGGGTTCACCACAGGTGTGACAGACAGCTGGCTGAGTTTCTTCGAACACATTAATTGTGATGCGTCCGTTGCCGTTGATGGCATCCCTGGCATTGATCAGTAAATTGATGACAACCTGCTGGATCTGCACAGGATCAACGATGACAGCGGGCAGTGGATCTGCAAACTGAGTATCGATGGTGATCGAAGCTGGAATCGCCGCGCGTAACATACGCGAGACATCGGAAATTGTTTCGCGGATATCTACGGGATGGGCTTCACCACGTTGCGCGCGGGTGAACGTCAACATCTGGGAGATGAGATCTCTGGCGCGATGGCCAGCGGTGACCACTTCACCCAGGTACTGGTCGACCTGATCTTCACTCAGGCGAGCACGGGCGTTCATGATGAGCTCCGCGTAGCCGATGATGCTCGCGAGAATGTTGTTAAAATCATGTGCGATACCGCCAGCGACCTGACCGATAGCTTCCATACGACCCGCTTGCTGCATCTGTTCCTGCAAGGTCAGACGGTCCTGCTCAGCACGACGTTCGTGGGTGCGGTCGCGAACCGTTGCAATCATGCACAGTTCACCTTCAAGCTCCAGCTGTCGCGCGCGTATTTCGAAAAAACGCGGCTCGCCCTGGACGTCGCGTGCAAAGGTCCAGTCGAAATGTTCCGGGTTCGCGGCGAGGCCGCTGATGAAATCACTACGCTGGTGTTCAGGCGTCCACAGGAAACTGTCATGCCGATCATCGCTGACACCCATCACTGCACAGATATTGTCAAAGTTCGGATTGCGTTCAATGATCAGACCGTCTTCGATACGTGCAATAAAAACGGCATCCGGGCTGTCGACAAACAGGCTGTGAAATTTTCGCTGGCTCTGGTGCAGGGCCTGGCGGGTGCGTCTGGTTTCCGTGACATCCCGTATAACGCCATAAGTGCCGATAAACTTGCCCAACGCGTCGGAAGTACGGCCTTCGTAGAGACCAATGGCGGACAGTTCAAGGGTATGTTGGTTGCCGACGCTGGACGTGTAGGTGAACTCTTCGCCAACGGTTGCGCGAATGCCGGTTCGACGTTCGTTGAACTGGTGTTGTAACTGATCAACCAGATTCTGCCTGCCCACAAACAGGTGTTGCCAGTCTGTCTGGGTGAGACTGTTGTAATCAGCATCAAAAACGCTGTCGAGCTGGTGATTCAGGTATCTGAATTGACCATGTTCATCCAGCATATAGATAAGGTCTGGAGAGGCATTGAGCAGGAACTGGTACAAACGGGCATTGCTGGCTGCCTCTGCCTGCATGTTCTTGTTTTCCTGCTCCAACTGAAAGGCTGACAAGGCGTTGGCAACGCTGGTGATCAGTTCCGGAACCTGAAACGGTTTGCGCAGATAGTCGTAGGCCCCCAGTTTCAGAATGGGTGCGATGGTCGACAGCTCACTTTCGCCTGAGAGCACTACAGTTTTTACCGCCAGGCCGTGGGTTTTGATTGCGCGTAAAACATCAACGCCCATCAGATCCGGGATGTGCAGATCGAGAATGAGAACCTGATAAGGATTGCCGTCGCTGTGTGCCTTGCGCAGTCGCGCAAGCCCGTCATGCCCGGTGGTGGCGACGTCAGCTGGGTAATTGTGGGCCGCCAGAACGTCCCTTACACTGCGGCCGTGAATGACATCGTCATCGACAATGAGTATGTGCAGCGTGAACCTCGCTGTTTACACAGTGCTTGAAAAGTTAAGCATACTCGGAATCCGCTGGGTTTGGGAGTCTTGCCGGACGTCAAAGGCTTACCCGACCAGATAAAGGGAGAAATAACCCATCGAACAAATAGCAACAGCGTTGAATGCCTGGCTGCAAGGGTTGCATCCAGTCTGGCTGATTCTTTCCGGGCTGCTGGTCGGTGCGTTTGCGGCTTATCTTGCAGCTCAGCGGAGATTTAATCGGCTGCACCTCACAGCGTTGGCTGACATGAGTGCGCTTGAGGCGGCTACTGATGCCCAGAACGCGTCGTACCAGGAGCAGTTACAGTCCTATCGTGAACAGCTGGATACGTTGAGGCAGCAGTTCAGCGATGCCCAGACTGCTGCGGCCACCGCAGCGGTGCGTCTGGAAGAAACCAGCAAACACTTTCATGAACGTGAGCAGCTGTTGCAGCAGAATAGCGCGCAGCTGCAGCAGGAGTTCGAACGCCTTGCAGCGAAAGTCTTTGACACTCAGGAAGCCAGACAGAAGTCTTCCCTGGTTCAGGTGATGGGGCCGTTACGGGAGCAGCTGGGTGAGTTCAAGGCGCGGGTTGAACAGGTTTATCACGCCGACATCAAAGAGCGAGCTACCCTGCTGGGGGAGGTGAAAAATCTTCAACAAGCCAGCGAACGGATCAATGCCGAAGCGGAAAATCTGACCCGTGCGCTGAAAGGAGAAAAAAAACTGCAGGGCAATTGGGGCGAGCTGGTGCTTGAACGGGTACTGGAATCTTCAGGACTGCGTAAAGACCATGAATACTTTGTGCAGAGCAGCGAGCGTAATCAGGCGGGTGACCTGAAGCGTCCGGATGTGGTGGTCCGGCTGCCGGAGCAGAGGGATGTGGTGGTGGATGCCAAAGTCAGCCTGAACGCCTACGAACAGGCGCACACCGAATCGGATGAGCAGAACCGCGATCGCTTATTACGCACCCACGCCAACAATCTGCGTAACCATGTGAAGCGTTTGTCTGAGCAGGACTATGATCAGCTGCCGAATGTACGTTCGCTGGATTTTGT
>CBDUMB010000398.1:0-3615 GCA_965368205.1 uncultured Pseudomonadaceae bacterium
CTGCCCTCACAACCCGCTACACCACCACCTTGAGCATCGACAATTACACCGACATCGAAGTTACCCTCGACAATCATGTCGCTACGGTGGAGATACAGCGTCCGCCGCTCAATTTTTTTGATCATAGCCTGATCAAACAACTTGCAGACGCATTCGACGTCCTGGACGCAGAGCCCGACTGTCGCGCCATAGTGCTGGCCTCAACGGGCAAAGCATTTTGCGCCGGTGCAAACTTTGGCACCGGGCAAGCAGATGGAACCGGAAGCGCTGATTTTACAGAGGAAGGCTTCCAAAACACCACAGGAAAACTCTATCAGGAGGCCACAAGGCTGTTTCGGACTAAAAAAGTGGTCATTGGCGCCATTCAAGGGGCTGCAATAGGGGGCGGTCTCGGGCTGGCACTGGTGCCGGATTTTCGGGTTGCCAGCCCTGCCGCACGCTTTGGCGCTCATTTTGTCAAACTCGGGCTGCATCAGGGGTTTGGCATCAGCGTTACCCTGCCCCGACTGATTGGACAGCAGGCCGCTACGCATATGTTGTTGAGCGGTAAACGCATAAGTGGCATTGAAGCTGCAGACATGGGTCTGGTGGACCAACTTGTCGAAGCAGAGGAGCTGCGCCCCGCAGCGCTGTCCCTGGCCAGGGAAATTGCCGGGAACGCGCCGCTGGCTGTGATGTCTGTACGCGCCACAATGCGAGCCGGGCTGGCTGAAGCGATTGCCAAAGCAACACAGCATGAACTGGCGGAACAACAGTGGCTTCGCGCAACCAATGATTCATACGAAGGTATTCGCGCGGTTGCGCAAAGGCGTCCAGGCGTTTTTACCGGCACTTGAGTAGAGTCGAGTCATTTTTCACAAGAAGATTTTTTACAACAAGAGAGGAAGTAGATGGATACAGGCAAACTGGGCGTTTGGTACTTTTTTGACGGCATGTCCTCCGTCGACGCTGCTGCCGCAGCAAAACGAATTGAATCCATGGGTTACGGCACCCTCTGGATACCAGAAACCGTGGGCAAAAACCCAACCGTTATGGCGTCATGGCTGCTGGCCAATACCGAGAAGCTGAACCTGGCCACCGGCATCATCAACATCTATCACCGCGAGCCGGGTGTGACAATGGCGGCACAGAAATCTCTGGCAGAACAATCCGGCGGGCGTTTCCTGCTCGGCATGGGTGTCTCTCACAAACCGTTGGTTGAAGGGGTACGTGGGTTGGAATACGGGCCGCCGGTTAAAACCATGCGCGCCTATCTTGAAGCGATGAAAGCCGCACCTTACAACGGCTTTCCACCTGCGGAAGAACCACCGACGGTTATTGCCGCGCTGGGTCCTAAAATGCTCGAGCTGGCAGCACAAGCCTGCCAGGGTGCTCACCCCTACTTCAGCTCACCGGATCACACCCGCATGGCACGCGAGATTATGGGACCGGACGCCATGCTCTGCGTAGAACAGAAAGTTATTCTGGAAACTGATGCCGATAAAGCCCGCGAGCTGGCACGCCCTGTGGCGCAGATCTATGCCGGCCTCCCCAACTATCGCAACAACTGGTTGCGCATGGGTTTAAGTGAAGATGACATCAACAACTTGAGTGACAAGTTTATCGATACAACGTTTGCATGGGGAGATGTTGACGCCATCAAAGGACGCATAGCGGAACATATGGACGCCGGTGCAACCCACGTCTGCATACAGCCAGTGAATACAAACGGTCAGTTTGGCGACCTCGACTGGGAATGTCTCGAAGCGCTTTCACCCTGAACCGTTTAGTGGCTGGGCTATCCCAGCCAAGCCCCACCTTCGGCATTAGCCCCAGGTTTTCGCCTGGGCTAACGCCTTTTCAGTGCCGTAGACCAGATCATCAAAGATGTCTTTGGCAGGTCTAACGGCTTTAATCATGCCGATACCCTGGCCCGCAAAACCAGGATTGATGTCACCGCGACCCGCTCGGGTGGCGGCGGCCATCACAGGACCAGATACTGCGCCCTGATACGGCATGGGTAACGGCTCCACACCTTCTTTCACCCAGTAGTCAGTCCATTTGCTGCGGATAATGCGTGCCGGCTTGCCTGTAACAGAGCGAGATATTGCGGTGCCTTCTTCGGTGGCATCGATAATGGCCTGTTTCTGAAAAGGGAAAATGTTGGCTTCTTCAGAAGCCAGGAAAGCTGACCCAATCCATACACCCTGGGCACCCAGCATCATGGCCGCGGCAACCCCGCGACCATCCACAATACCGCCCGCACCTAACACCGGCGTATCGCCTACCGCGTCTACTACCTGGGGAATCAGCGCCATGGTGCCAATCGGCGAGTTATGGCCACCACCGTCGTGCCCCTGGGCCACAATCACATCGAGCCCGGAAGACTTCACCTGTATCGCATGGCGCACCGCGCCAATCACCGCCATCACCTTGGTGCCGTTTGCACGCAGGTCAGCCATCCATGGGCCAGGATTACCCAGACCCGACGCATATACAGGTACCCGTTCCTCAATCACCACCTGCATCTGGGCTTCGAAAAATTCCTTGGTGAAAATTGCCGGTTCGCCGGGAACGGATCGTTCCTCAAGATCTTTTGCAGTGACCGGCTCAAGGCCTTCTTTGCGCATGAAAGCCTGCGCAAACTCAAGGCGTTCGGGGAGCAGATCAGACGGTGTTGGGCCCGCATCTGAGTCATAACTGGCGCGCCGTACGGAAGCTGGCAGCAACGTGTCGACGCCAAAAGGTTTGTCTGTCAGTTCGCGGGTTTCACGTATCCATTGACGCAGCTGCGTCGGCCCACAGGCTGCTGCGCCGAGAATACCCAAGCCACCGGCATTGGATACCGCGGCTGCCAGAGCAGGACCGCTGGCGCCGCCCATACCCGCCAGAACAATCGGTTTTTCAATGCCAAAAATGTCACAGATCGATGTGTGTAAAGTCATGTCAGTTCTCCAAATTCCCCGTAACCGCCGCGAAAGAACAACAGCGGCGCTTTGCCTTCATCCGTCATTTTAAAATCCTGCACCTGCCCGACGGCAATCGTATGGTCACCGGCATCGTGCTCAGCCACCAGCTCACACTCCACATAACCTAAGGTACCGACAATAATCGGCGCCCCGGTGACACCAGCCTGCCACTGCACATCGGCGAACTTATCACCGCCAGACTTTGCCATGGCATCACAAACGTGTTTCTGATCCGCCGCCAGCAGATTGATACAGAAACTGCCAGCGTCCCGCAGTTTAGGCCAGCTGGAAGATGACTTTCCCGGGCAGATGGCCACCAGCGGCGGCGTCAGAGACAAAGACACAAAAGACTGCGCGGCAAAACCCACCGGCTTGCCCTCGAAAACACCGGTTGCCACCACGATGCCGGTACAGAAATTCCCCATCGCATTACGCAGTGCGCGCCCGTCAAACTCCGTCATTACTACCCCTGCCAGATCTTTTTGTATTTTTTGTGCCTGTTGGACTATACCGCAAGCAGCTTGGTTTGCTCATCCCGCTTTGTTTAAGATGTGTCTCTTTTTTTGGTGACCTTCGGGTCTACAGTCACGGCTAAGAGGTAAATTGAGATGAGTGATTTAGAAGTATTCCGCCAGCAAACCCGAGCGTGGCTGGAAGAGAATTGTCC
>CBDUMB010000399.1:0-3606 GCA_965368205.1 uncultured Pseudomonadaceae bacterium
TTGCTCAATATGGCGACTATGGGGACATGTTTACGCAGCTGCTGAAAGCACAGGATCCGGACCTGGATCTTGTCATTTATGACGTGCAGGTGGCCTGTCCCGAGGAGATCACCTGTGATGCTTACCTGATTACCGGCAGCAAAGACAGTGTCTATGACAACCTGCCATGGATAGATGAGCTGGTTGCGTTTTTACGGCGTGTGTTGGCTGCAGATAAAAAGGTCATTGGCATCTGTTTCGGTCATCAGCTGATGGCTCATTTTTTTGGTGGTCGGGTTGCGCCAGCGTCCCAGGGTTGGGCGGTTGGTGTGCACACCAGCCATATCGATAAAGTTAAGCCCTGGATGGGCAACCTGACCCGGTCTGAGGTATCTCTGCTGTCGAGTCATAAAGACCAGGTAGTTGAACTGCCTGAAGAGGCTGAGGTTTTTATGAGCAATGATTTCTGTCCTGTGGCGGGCTTTACCCTGGGTTCCCAGGTGTTGAATCTGCAGGGGCATCCGGAATTTGTTGCCGCGTACGCGTCAGATCTGATGGATATGCGGGCAGACCTCATTGGTGACGCGGTCTATCAGGCCGGCAAACAGAGCCTGCAAACACCTATTCAATCCGGTGAAGTTGCGCGTTGGATACTTAACTTTATTGAGGGAGAGCGGGTTGAGTAAGGCGCCAACACGCTTTGGTCAATTTCGGTGCCGGGCTGAAAAACTGGTGTCCAACCCAGATCGGGTGCAGGCGCTGTTAGACGATGCCGATCGCAAGCAAACCAGTGCGGGCGGCGAAAAATTACGCGAAATGCGCGAGCATCTCAGTGTTGCCATTGCTCTGGTAAAAGCCTGGATCAGCGGCGATTACCGACAAGTGTCGAACAAAACTATAGTGATCCTGGTGGCAGCATTGTTGTATTTTGTCATGCCAATGGACGTGGTGCCGGACTTCCTGTTTGGCCTGGGGTTTTTTGATGACGCGGCCGTTCTGGTTTATGCCTTTTCTCAGTTGAAGGGGGAGATCGCAGCTTTCCAGGCCTGGCAACAACAACATCTCGACAAACAACAGAGCGATAAAACCTGATGGCGTGGATAAGATTCATATGTGTGCTGGGCCTGATAGTCTGCACTTCCGCCTGTAGCGTGAAATTTGCCTACAACAACGTCGACAGGCTTGTTAAATGGCAGATGAGTGACTATCTCGATCTCAACAGCGAGCAGCGCAAACTGTTAGAAACACAGATTCAAGGATTAATGGCCTGGCACCGGCGAGAGCATCTGCCTGAATACGCAATTCTGATGGAGAGTCTGGCCACCCAGTGGAGTGACGGGGTTTCTGAGGTGCAGATTCAGTCACTGTTTGAGCAGATGTTTATCTGGGGTGAAGACATACAGGAGCAGGGTATGCCTGCCGCTATTGCAATGATGCAGAGCTTAACGGATGAGCAGGTGGCCGCGTTGCCTGAGCGATTAGAGAAGAGTAATCAGGAGATCGCGCAGGATGAACTGGACGTTACGCTTGATCAAGTGCAGGACGCCTGGGCAGAAGATTTTGCAGATGGGTTGGAACGCTTTACCGGGCGGCTGCTTAAAACCCAGCGTGAGTATCTGAGTCGGCGTGCAACCGCTTACCAACCGGAACGGGTGCTTTGGGCAGAATACCGACGTCGTTTCCAGGCGGATTTAATGAAGTTGCTGATGAAGCGGAACGAACCTGAGTTTGATGCTGAATTTCGACGCCTGGCGGCAGCCAGGGAGTCCTACTATGGAGAGGAGTTCACCCGTGTGAGCGATGAGAACATTGCTCTGAGTCGCGAAGTTGCTTCGTATGTATTGTCGAATCTGACAGAAAAGCAAAGTGGAAGACTAAAAGATGCTTTGTTGGATCTGGCCCAGGATTTTCAGGAGCTGGCGGCTAAAGCAGAGCCGGCGGATGCCGCCTGAGTTATTCGGTGACCCCTTGCCAGTGCCGGGCAACCTTATCGCCAACAATCTCGAAGTAGTGAACCTTAACCTCGGTTCTGGCTAAGTTGACCGCCAGAAGCGGGAACGCACGTACTTCGGTGGTATGGTCAATGTGGCTGTGATACTGCCACTGCTCGGTATCAGGTGCGGTGCTGACGATGCTGGCTGGATAGCCAAAGTGTTCAATTAACCACGTGGCGTCCGTGACGCCGGTTTGCAGGTTTGAGAGCGTGATCTGGTTTGGAAATGAATCTTTCGGTGCGAGCTGGCTGCTGCTGTAACTGACACAGCCGCTGATCAAAGTTGTGCAGAGAAGAACAAAAACACTTTTTGTCAGCAGAGAATTGTGCATGTTACCGCTCCAGCTAAGCCCGATCTTTCTTCAGTAACGGGCGCTCATCTAATATCAACCACATCACCAGGTAAGTGGCGATGACTATTTTCGGGAAAAACAGTCCCGTTACCAGAACCCCGACCCGCATAAACGCAGGGTCCAGGCGAACGTAGTTTGCCAGGCCGGCGCAAACGCCAAACACCCAGCCGTTGTCCTTGTCGAGGTGAACTCGGCGTCTTATACGATCGACAAATTCATTAGACATTCTGGTCTCCTAGTTGATATCGGCAGTGAGTCGGTGCACTTTAATGTCGGCGCCATGGGTGATCAGTGAAAGACGTACACCAGCTGCTGCAGCCATCCCTGGCTGGAGATGTGTGCTGCAGGTGTCAGGCTCTGGGCCTGCAGACCGGGCAGACTCGCCTCTGCCCATATGCCGAAGCCCAGGAAAACGATAATGAGCAGCGCCATCGCCCAGAGGGTGGCCCTTGGGTGAGAGATGCGGGAGAGCCGTATGTTGTTGAATCCCATGATTGCGTCCTGTCGTGTAGTCGGCGGCGCTGAGGGTGCAGCGCCGCTCTTAATTTTTTATATCTTTTGCAATTCAATAGTCGTGCCAATGCTGAAAAAGTTTGTCCGGGCGGTAAACCGCGGCTTCCAGTCCGGTCCCCAGCATGCGTTTGGGTTGTCTCTGGCGAATTCCGCCAATAATTGGTTGTGAAAGTGGCGAAGTCGCCCCTGATAGCGTGCCTTGAATGGGTGCATTGCCAGGCTGACTGTGTACGATAAGGACCTCTGACATACTTTTGAGGGGGTGAGTATGGATTTTCATTTTGCAACGGCATGGGAGCGGGTAGCGGATCTTTACCCGAATCGCACCGCCGCAATTTGTGACGATAAGGCGCTGTCCTGGCGCGACTACGAACAACGCGCGGCGAAAATTGCAGGCTTGCTGCAGGCCCATGGCCTGGGTGCTGATTCCAAAGCGGGTCTGTATCTGCACAATTCCAACGAATACCAGGAAGCGCAGTTTGGCCTGTTCAAAATTGGCGCATGTCCGATTAACGTTAACTATCGCTACAAAGCTGACGAGCTGGTGTATCTGCTGGACAACTCAGACGCTGAAGCGGTGTTTTTTCAGTCCTGTTACGCCATGCGGATCTGGGAGATCAAAGATCGCTTACCTAAGGTAAAACTGTTTGTGCAGGTGAATGACGGTACGGAGGCGTTGTTGGACTTTGCCGTCGACTACGAGCGCAGTCTGCGTGATGCAGAACCAGCGCCGCGGCAGACGCGCGATCCGGAAGGTGTTTATATGCT
>CBDUMB010000400.1:0-3602 GCA_965368205.1 uncultured Pseudomonadaceae bacterium
ACATTGGTGAGCCGGTTTAAACCAGCGCTGGATGTTGTAGCGCACTCTGCAGCGGCTAACATCCCGGAGTCCGATCTGGATACCGCCGTCAGCGCGGCACTTGAGAAAGGCGGATTACCTGCGCATCTGGCCCAGCACTGGAGTGATGTGCAGGTTTTTACGCAGATGCTGCCGGTTGTTGCTGTTGCAGAACAGCAGGGTTGCGATGTCGCGGCGCTGGTTGACGTCAGTAGTCGGGTTGCAGCGCAGTTGAGCATTGATTGGTTAGTTTCCCGGTTAACCGATTTGAACACGGATTCACATTGGCAGGCCCTGCAGATTGATGCTTTATACGACGATCTGTTCCGCCTGCAATGTGCGTTCAGTGCACATGTGTTAACAACGGCGGACGGTGATTTTGCACAATGGCAGCGCCAGAACCCCGGTGCCCTTGACAGCTGGTTTAGCGCCATAGAGGAGGTGCAAACATCGGGCGCGACGGATATCGCTTTGTATGCGCTTATCGTGCGGCGGCTGACGGATACCTGCGGGAAGTTGGGGTGCGCATAATCATCAGTGTTGTGGTAACCCTGGCTATTGTTCACTATACGCCGCCCACAGTGAGTGGGTCTATTTTAGGTACTGAATCGAAATGACTTATTGTGTCGGCATCGCCGTCGATGAAGGGCTGGTTTTTGTCTCTGACTCCCGCACAAATGCAGGCGTGGATAACGTCAGCACGTATAGCAAGATGCGTCGTTACGGCGTGGCTGGCCAGCGCCAGTTTATCATTTGCACAGCGGGTAACCTGGCGACAACACAAGGCGTGATCGCTCAGGTTGAACGGGATATGCGTGATGACGTCGAAGTAAATCTCATGAACGTCAGCTCCGTTGCTGAAGCTGCCAGTTACGTTGGTGCGCTTAATCTTGAGCAGCAGAAAAAGAATACAGGTGGCGGTCCGGTTTTTGAGGCCAGTCTGCTGCTGGGTGGGGAGGTGGCCGGCGCGCCGCGACGTCTGTTCAGAATATATGCTGAGGGTAACTATATCGAAACCTCTGATCAGACACCTTTCCTGCAGATCGGCGAATCGAAGTACGGCAAACCTATCCTTGACCGTGTGCTGTCGGTGGACACGCCGCTGGAACGAGCCGCCTTATGTGGGCTGGTATCCATGGATGCCACGATGCGCAGTAATCTCACTGTTGGGCCGCCGATAGAAGTGTGCATATACACTACAGGTAGTTTAGCGCCGTGCCGGTATGTCTCATACGATGAGGACAGCGATTTTCTGCGTACACTGAAAAGTAACTGGAACCAGGAGATCAAGGAGGCATTCGACCGAATGCCACACATGGTCTGGAACGATGGGGACAAATCATGACCATCCGCGTTGCACTGCAGCACAACACACATTACAAATTTGATCGGCCGATAACCATTCATCCACACGTCATCCGCCTGCGGCCAGCGCCTCATTCGCGCACCCCGATTACGGCTTATTCGTTGAAAGTGTCACCTGCCGAGCATTTTGTTAACTGGCAGCAGGATCCTTTTGGAAATTATCTGTCGCGCTATGTTTTTCCGGAAAAAAGTAATCACCTTTCTATCGAGGTGTCGTTGATCGCGGATATGACCGTGATCAATCCGTTTGACTTTTTTCTTGAGGAATCAGCCCAGGAATACCCGTTCAGCTACGACAAACAGCTTAAGCGTGACCTCGCGCCTTATCTGGAGATCACAGACAAAGGGCCATTGTTGACTAAATGGCTGAAGGACGTGAAACGTAAACCCACCGCGCTGGTCGACTTCCTTGTGGGTTTGAATCAGCGGGTTCAGGGTGACGTTGGTTATCTGGTGCGCATGGAGCCGGGTGTTCAAACCTGTGAGGAAACACTTGGATTAGCCTGTGGCTCGTGTCGCGACAGTGGTTGGTTGTTGGTGCAGATTCTGCGTCACCTCGGTCTGGCTGCGCGTTTTGTGTCCGGGTATCTGGTACAGCTGAAGGCTGATCAGGAAGCCCTGGATGGACCGTCTGGTACAACAGAAGACTTTACTGACCTGCATGCCTGGGCAGAAGTCTACCTGCCCGGTGCTGGATGGATAGGCTTAGACCCCACCTCAGGGTTGCTGGCCGGAGAAGGCCACATCCCCCTTGCCTGTACACCTGATCCGGGAAGTGCAGCACCGGTCACCGGCGCAATTGAGTCTGCAGCCGTTGAATTTGATTTTTTCAACAAAGTTGAGCGGGTACATGAAGATCCCCGGGTCACCAAACCCTATGACGCTGAGCAATGGGGCGCAATTAAAAAGCTTGGTGACAAAGTTGATCGCCAGTTGGAAAAAGGTGATGTGCGGCTGACCATGGGCGGTGAGCCCACCTTTGTCTCGATCGATGACATGGACGGTCCGGAATGGAACTACACCGCGCTGAGTGAAGACAAACGGGCGCTTGCTGGAAAGCTGCTGCAAAGGTTGCGGGCGCAGTTCGCGCCAGATGCATTGCTGCACTTCGGTCAGGGTAAATGGTACCCGGGTGAGCCGTTGCCTCGTTGGGCGCTGTCCATGTTCTGGCGACAGGATGGCAAGCAGGCGGTGCTGCACCCGGATGTGGTTGCGGATACGGATGAGGCACAAAGTTGTAGCGCTGCAGATGCACTCCGCTTAGCCCAGGCGTTAGTTAAAGGCCTCGGTATAAATCCGGAATTTATTGTGCCGGGCTATGAAGATCCGCAACACTACCTGCAGCAAGAGGCGCGCCTGCCGATAAACGTGGATCCCTCAGACCCTAAGCTTGAAGATCCGCTGGAGCGAGAGCGAATGGTTCGCCTGTTTCAGAGAGGTTTGAATAAGGTCAGTGGCTATGCTCTGCCGATCAAATTTAAAGGCGAAGCCGACGGTGGCTATTGGAAATCCAGTCGCTGGCCGTTCCGACAGGACAAAATGATTCTGCTGCCAGGTGACTCTCCAATGGGTTTGCGCCTGCCGTTAGCATCGCTACCCTGGAAGGCGCCGGAAGAGCGAGACATTGAAACTCAGCGTGATCCGTTTGAATCATTGGATGCGTTAAACGAAGCGGGTGATCAAGTTAACGCCGCCGCCGCTCCGGTGACTGATGCGGACGACGATGAAATTGTACACACAGCGTTGTGTCTGGAAGTGCGTGAGGAAAAACTCTATGCGTTTATGCCTCCGGAAGATCGGTTAGAGGTATATCTGGCCCTTGTTGATGCGATCACAACGGCAGCAAATTCCGTTGGCCTGTCTGTGATTCTGGAAGGCTACGAACCACCACGTGACCCGCGTTTGCAGATTCTGCAGATCACACCTGATCCGGGTGTCATAGAAGTGAACGTTCACCCGGCATCGAACTGGCGTGACCTGGTGAGCAATACCGAAATCCTCTATGAACAAGCGCGCCAGTGTCGATTGGGTACTGAGAAATTTATGTTGGATGGCCGGCATTCAGGCACCGGTGGTGGTAATCACGTCACCCTGGGTGCTGCTCAACCCGTGGACAGCCCGTTTCTCAGGCGGCCTGATCTGTTGCGCAGTTTTATTACATACTGGCAGCGTCATCCGAGTTTGTCCTATCTCGTTTCCGGTATGTTTATCGGTCCCAC
>CBDUMB010000401.1:0-3597 GCA_965368205.1 uncultured Pseudomonadaceae bacterium
AAAGTGCAGGCACTGTTACCTGGGTCTCTCCCGCGTGAGGGTTTGATCACACTTTATATCCGACATACGTCAGCTAGCCTGCTTATTCAGGAGAATGCTGATCCTCAGGTTTTGGCGGATCTGCAGCAGTGGATGCACCAGGCGGTGCCGGAGGATGAAAGCCTGTACACACACACCCAGGAAGGTCCCGATGATATGCCGGCTCACATCAAGTCAGCGCTGACCGCGACCAGTGTGTCGATACCGTTGCTGGCTGGGGAACTGGCGCTGGGCACCTGGCAGGGCATTTTTCTCTGGGAACATCGCCACCGACCGGGACCGCGGCAGATTATTGTGAACGTGCTGGGTTAGATCGGTGTCAGCGCTTCTGGCGCTCGCGAATGTCCTGCATGAATTTTTTATGCCCATCGGGGTCCAGAATCATGCTCGCGAAGTAAGTCAGCAGGTCTTTGTGTGACTGGGTCAGTCGGGCTTCGCCCATGGCCCGCTCACCTTCTTTGCCGCTGATGAATTTGAACAGTGTGTGCAGCGTTTCGTTGGGTCCGATGGCGTCATTGATTTCGGTAATCAATACATCGTGCAGTACTTCGAGATCAGTTTCTTCAAGACCAACGTCCTCGGGCGACAACACCACGTTTGACCACAGCGTGGCGATGTAGACCCGATAGAGATCCCGGTCGATAAACCGGCCCACCACCGACGAGCGCTCGCGTATGTCGTTGAAAACGTCCTGGAATTTTTCGAGAAGCTCGTCCTGGTCCACGTTGCTGCCATCTGCTTTGTCAGACCGCATATTATTGCATCTGGCGGCTCAGGGCATTACGGTTGTGGCCCATTTTAAGTCACTGTTTAGATCACTATGTTGCAATTTGATCGAGTCAGTCTCAATGTAGACACCGAAAAACTGCGCGGCGATGTCCGTGCGTTTCTTGACGAAAACAAAGCACACTTTCCGAAGCCGAATTCTGACTTTGTCACCGGCCACGATGCGCAATTCAGCCGCAAACTCGGTGAAAAAGGCTGGATAGGCATGAACTGGCCCAAGCAGTATGGCGGCGGTGAGCGAACGTTTTTTGAACGTTACGTGGTCACTGAAGAAATCCTGGCTGCGGGTGCGCCGGTGAGCGCGCACTGGATAGCGGATCGTCAGAGTGGTCCGCTGCTGCTGCGTTTTGGAACCGAAGCACAACGTCAGACCTATCTGCCCCAGATCGTACGTGGTGAGGCCTTCTTTTCCATTGGTATGAGTGAGCCGGACACGGGCTCGGACCTGGCTTCAGTGCGTACTACCGCCATCAAAGAAGGTGACGAGTACCGTATCAACGGTACCAAGATATGGACAACAGACGCCCATCGCAATCACTACATTATCTGTCTTGTACGTACCGAAGCGGCTTCTGAGAACCGCCATGCCGGTTTGTCTCAGATTATTGTCGACCTCAAAAACGACGGCGCCCAGGTGCGACCCATCGCAAACATGGCCGGTGGTGAAGATTTCAACGAGGTGGTGTTCGAGGATGTCATGGTGCCCGCGGATCGGATTGTCGGCGAACCCGGTAACGGTTGGGCGCAGGTGACTTCAGAACTTGCTTATGAACGCTCGGGGCCGGAAAGATTTCTCTCTGCTTTTCGGGTGTTTGTTGAGTTGGTGCGGGCTTGTGGTCAGCATCCTGCACCCCACGAGGCGGCTGCCATTGGCCGCATTGCGTCACACATCATGACCATGCGTCGTATGTCGATATCCGTTGCGGGCATGTTGGAAAACTCTAAAGACGTGGTTGTAGAAGCTGCGCTGGTCAAGGAACTGGGTAATAACTTTGAAAAAGTGCTGCCTGAAATAGCCAGGCTGGCGGCGCCCATCGGAGCATCGCGTGGCGCCTTCCGGGAAACCTTTGAAGAGACGTTATTGTTATCGCCATCGTTTACGCTGCGGGGTGGCACTCGGGAAATTCTGCGCGGCGTGATTGCACGCGGTCTGGGGTTGCGATAATGAGTGAAACACAATCAACCCTGCAGCTGATCCTGGACAGTGGCGAAAAAATATTCAGTGATCACTGCGATAAAAAATTGTTAGACCAAGCTGAGGCCGGTACGTTTGCAGAAAGCTTATGGCAGCAGATTGTTGCTAACGGCTTTAATCAACTTGGCTCGTCTGGCAGTGGTACTTCTGCGGATGAGATGTACGCGTTTATCATGCAGTGTGGTCGCTTTGCCGTACCGTTGCCGATTGCCGAGACGTTATTGGTCAACAGCTGGCTGCAACCCGGGGAAGGCCTCTATTCGGTGGGTCTGGTCAGTGATGGGCAGATCATCGACGTGCCCTGGGGTCGCAAAGCAGACAAGGTGGTGGGCATACAGGCGGACAGCACGCTGGTATTTGTTGTTGATCAGCCTGCCTTGGTTGAGCAGAGGGTCAATCTGGCGGGTGAGCCGCGAGACACGATCGCGCTGCCTGCTGATGCACCCACGGTGGATGTTGGCTTAGATCCTTTCGCTCAACTGGCTTTAACGCGCACCAATCTGATGGCAGGCGCGTTGCAGACCTTGTTAGACCTGGGTATCCAGTTCGCCATGGAGCGGACGCAGTTTGGTCGACCCATCTCAAAGTTTCAGGCTATTCAACATGCGCTTGCCATTGTTGCCAGTGAAGTCGCAGCTGCACGACGGGCGGCTGACGCGGGGGTTGATGGATTGAAAGGTGATCGATTTTTGCCGGAAGTGGCCGCCAGCAAAGCGCGTATTGGAGAGGCGGTGACGGTAGCGGCGGAGCAGATTCACCAGATTCACGGTGCCATGGGGTTCACGCACGAACATCGTTTGCATCATTTCAGCCGCCGTGCCTGGGCCTGGCGTGATGAGTATGGCAATGAATTTCACTGGCAGCAGTTGTTGGGCAACCATCTGGCTGCTCTAGGAGCGGATAACCTCTGGGGTTTCATTGCTACACGAGGTTAAACGCTGAGCGGTGTTTCCGATTATAGTGCCCGGTTGATGGGTTAACGGCGGGGAGCTCCAGCGATGTGGCGGAATGTAATCTTTAGAATAGCGGGCTGGGTCAGGCGTTTGCAGGTTGGCCCGCTGGCGGCGCGAGGTATGGCGCGAGCTGTCCACATAGCCGCCTGGTTAGTGCTGCTGGCCGTTCTGTTGGTCTTCTGGATGGAAGCGCCAAGCAGCTACAATCTGCTCGCACTTCTGCTTCTGGTTGTGTCCATCGTTGCTGGAGCAGGGCTTGTGCTGCTCGGCATACGTCTGCTGGGCGGCATTTCAAAGTCCATGTTATGGGCCTGCCTGTTATATATCGCGGTATTTACCATTCCGTTCTTTTTCCTCGGGCCTCTGTTTCTGGCGCTTGCTGCCTTGTCGGGTGTCTGTGTGGCTGCTCTGGGTTATGCGTTGAGTTCGCCAACAGAAGCGCCGGCTTGGAAACGCGTGTCGGCGGGCGCGCTTGGCGCAGCTGTCCTGCTTGGTTTTGCCGTGGCCCTGACTTTAGATGGCTGGTCTGTAGAAGAAGACATTCGCTGGCAGCCCATGATAGATGAACCCCTGCAGGTTGCGTCCCCAATACAATCGGAATACAGCTTCTCCCAATTCACCTAC
>CBDUMB010000402.1:0-3587 GCA_965368205.1 uncultured Pseudomonadaceae bacterium
TATTTTTGAAACCCTGCGCACATCTAATTTGCACGCGCTGACAGAAGGCGCCAGGGTGTACGTTGAGCGTTCGTTGAGTGTTGGGGACGAAGTGGGTGGGCATATTGTGTCCGGACATGTCACTGCAACTGCAGAACTGGTACATCGGCACGCAGACGGGCACGAGCAGGTGCTGACATTTAGCCTTGCTCCCGAATGGATGAAATATGTTTTCCATAAAGGCTTTATTGCCCTGGATGGCGCCAGCCTGACGGTTTCCTCAGTGGACAAGGATAAACACCAGTTCCAGGTGAGTTTGATCCCGGAGACTCTGGCGCGGACAACTCTGGGTAATGCGAGCCGCGGTATGCTGATCAACGTTGAAGTGGACGCTCAAACCGTGACTACGGTCGATACAGTTGAACGCTTGTTTGCGGACCCAGCATGGCGTGCACAGGCTCTGGGCCAGTAACGTAGCCGATGGGTTATTGGCTGCGTTCCCGCTGTAGCTGGCGTAGATTTCCGATCACGGATTGCAGTGCGCGATCAAAAACCTGAGATTCGTCGATGCGCTTAAGGGTCTTGTTTTCGACCATTTCGGCAAGCTCACCGCGGTTTTTCTCCAGCACTTTCATGCCTCTTCGATTAACAAAAATATAGTTGTGACCGGGTTGGGTGATGGTGGCAAGTTTGCAGCGTAGCATCCGGTCGTCATCCGTGGAAATTTCGATCCAGGTGCCTTCGGTGATGAGCTTGAGTTGCTCTAAAGTAGCCTCTGGAAACGCACGTTCATCAATCACCTTAGGGGGTGATGCCAGGATGATTTCTTCCATAAGCGCTTCAGCGACATCGAGCTCGGGACGTTCGTCTTCTTCAAGATAAGCGCGATCGTTAGCAGAAAGAGAGTAGAGGTGTTCTGTCAGCCAGGTCTGGAACGCTTCGGTCTCCTCATCTGGACAACCAAGCTCGGTCATGCCCGTATAAATTTCTGTTACCAGGCTTTGCGTAAGCTGGTCGCGGCTTTCGACCTCTTCAAGGTCTGACAATGGTTGTAAGACCCATAACAGATCATCCAGGGTCTTAACGCCGGCATTCCACTGCGCAGAGGTTTCACCTTGTTTTATGATGCGTAGCGTCAGCACCCGCGTCCAGGTTTCACTGATACATTTGCCAGCTTCGCTGGGTAAACGCAGGCCGCAGGCTTTCTGATTCACCAGATTCTGCACTTTCAATTTGGCTGCCGTGGTTTTGGCTTTACCAACTTCAGATTCTTTGACGCGCTGTTCAACCAGCACGCTGCGCCGGCTGTCTTTGCTGACATATAAACGCAGGTCGGCTAAGAGTTCTGCAAACACGTCCGGGTTGTCGTTGAATTCATTTAGAACACGCAGCACCACAGATTCAATCTTGTTGTATAACGCGTCGCGCTTCAGTTCATTAGCGCTGCTCCATCCAATGCCTGCGCTGGACAACTCGTTGAGGAGCGCGCGGGCAGGGTGGGCTGTTTTTTCGAAAAAAGTTTTATCAATGATTGCCAGTTTGATAATCGGGATCTGCAATCGGCCAATCAGAGCTTTCATAGGGATCGCCAGATTGCGATCGTTGAGGATGTAGTCGAACAGCATGCCCACAAAGTTCACCGCATCATCATCAGCCTGGCCCAGCGATTTCTTGGCGGCGTCTGGTTGCGCCAGGACCAGCGAGCGAACATCGCTGAGTTCTGGTATCTGCTCGATGTTGATGGGATCGACCTGCGCGGCATCCTGCAGTCGGCTTAACACTTGAATCAATTCGCCTGAATCCAGTCGGGGCAGAGCCATCATTGGCGTGCCCGAACCTGCGCCATAACCATTTTGAAATCCGCCGGACTGATGTTCGGAGGCGCCACCGCCTGATGAAGCGTTAGATCCTGAAAGCAGCGACTGGACGGTATCAAAGCCAAAGCTTCCAGCTCCACCGGACATGCCGCTAAAACCGCCGGAACGGCCTGTGTTGCTGTTACTTTGCTGATGGCTGCTGCCTGTCCCTGTGGTGCGGGTCGTTGGCCCAGCTCGTTTAGGCGCCTTGTTTTTCAGGTCCGGCAATACATCTGCATCAACCAGTGCGCGATTGGCATTTTCGTAGACCGGTCCCAGCCGTTCCATGACAAAACGCTCGAACAACTTCATCAGAATGATACGTATCTTGATGTCGACTTCGAGTGTTTCCAGCGCGTTTGCGAACAGACTGCTTAACGCCTGTGGCCCAAGTGGATTATTGCGTTCGGTAATTGTCTGGCGTTTCGCAAGGAAATCCAGACGCTTGGTCAGTTGCATGACCGCAAGACTGTACTGACTGGTAACTTTTGAAACGATGCCTGAAACGGCAACGGTCATTTCTAACTCGTCCTGATCCAGCAAGGCGTAATCTTCGGCGTCGATCTCATCAGTTTCATCTGCGCCAGCTGTGCTCGATGAGTTAAAGACATCCTGAAAAGAATCGTTGAGCCCGCGGACGAAATTAGACGCCAGGGTCTTACGATGCAAACGAATCATTCGCATCGAGTCGAAATACATTTCCTGATGTTGGTCAGACTGGGAACGGTCAGCTAACTCGAACAACGCATCGTCAGTGTTGTTGAACAGATTTTGCAGCAGTTCATTGAGCTGCTTTTTGCTTTGCTGGCGAATGGTATGAACGATAGGGGGAAGCGTCGTTTTCTGATTCCCTTCAACGTTTAATTCTACGACCTTGACTTGGCTCACGGTGCTGCCCGACGGGTTTATTTGATCCCAATTACACCAATTTCCTGGCTTTGGAACTGAGCGCTGTCACACGTTTGAAGTGCGGTGCTGTTCACACCTTCAATGATGTCTGGTTCGGGTTAGCGTGCGTATGCAGTTGCGTGGAAATCGCGCCAATCGAGGATGTCAGTTGCGGCACCAGATTTCAGCTGAACCCCTACAAAGTGAAGCTCCGTACCGTTTTCATCATATTCAGCAGTTGGGCGGCTCCAACGTACTTCACCGGCAAGGAAAAACTTACCTGGGCGCGAGGCAACATCGACCCACAGGTCAAGCAGAGTGCCTACGGGAACGGGTTGCACAGTTTTAAACTGGATGCCACCCATGGACATGTTAACCGCGGTGCAAGCCAGTGTTGCACCCACAAGATCCGGCTCATCAGCAGCCAGTACAACCTGGGTGAACAGACGATCTTCGCTTTCCAGGCGTGGATGCATGCGCTTGTCGTTATTCGACATGCGGCGGACCCTGGCGCGATTAAATTCGATTATATTGTCTGTCATCTGACTCTCCCGACGTTCCCTCACATTGTCCCTAATGTAAGCAAAGCCTCTGGGTTAACCCTTGCGACTTAGTGCATTCATCCTGAAGCATCGGTAGGGCTGGTTGCAAGGAAACAATGCTAATTCTATGCCATATAGATAAATTGATTAATAACAATGAGTTAAGATCTTTATGTAATTTTGATTATAGAAGTTTGCGAGCCTTTTATGACGCAAAATGACGCTGCAGGGCAGGTCAGGCGGCGAGTCCAGCGCAATAGGAGCAGCCGTTCAGTGCTGCTGTTTGGTGCTTGGGGGTGCTTTGTCGTACCATGCGCGGCGA
>CBDUMB010000403.1:0-3577 GCA_965368205.1 uncultured Pseudomonadaceae bacterium
CAAACCCGCATAGACATATTGTCCAGCGCATCAGAATTGCTGCGGGAACGCTTTATCCAGTTTGCTGAACTGATAGCAACAGAAGGCGCCAAGCCCCTGAAGGATGCAGAAGTGGAGGCCAAGCGCGCCGCAGAAGGCCTGCAGATGTGTGCAGATCACATTCGCGCGGAAGTTGGCCGCACCATTGCCCTGGGCATATCCCCCCTCACCCAGGGCCACCATGCACGCACTTTTAAAGAGCCAGTTGGTGTCGTGGCGGCAATCAGCGCATTTAATCACCCTTTAAACCTCATCGTTCACCAGGTTGGACCTGCTGTTGCTGCTGGCTGTCCGGTGATTATCAAACCCGCTCTGGATACGCCATTGAGTGCCCTGGCTCTGGTGGATGTGCTTATCGAAGCAGGACTTCCAGCAGGATGGTGCCAGGCTTTGATCGCCGATAACGATGTGGCGCAATCCCTGGTGACCGACCCGAGACTGGGCTTTTTCTCCTTTATCGGTAGCGCACGTGTAGGTTGGCAACTGCGCGCTCAACTTGCGCCAGGGGTACGCTGTGCGCTGGAACATGGCGGCGCAGCACCTCTGATTGCCTGCGAAGATGCTGTTCTGCAGAAACTTGTGCCAGCGGTTCTGAAAGGTGGCTTCTACCACGCTGGACAGGTTTGTGTGTCGGTTCAGCGGGTTTATGTGCCCAACACTTTGCTGGACAATTTTGTTACCGAACTGATTGCAGGGGTCAAACAACTGAATGTGGGCGATCCAATGGACGCCAACACCGACGTCGGCCCCCTGATCAGACCTGGCGAAGTTGACCGGGTTGAAAGTTGGGTGCAGGAGGCCGTCCATGAAGGTGCAACGCTCGCCTGCGGTGGCAGCCGCGTCAACAATCGTGTGTATGCGCCGACAGTGCTGGTGAACCCTGATCTTAAGAGCAAAGTAAGCCGTGAAGAGATATTTGGTCCGGTTGTGTGTGTGTACGGCTACAACCGCGTAGAAGAGGCTATCCATCAAGCCAACGCGTTACCGGTTGCTTTCCAGGCCGCGGTGTTCAGCCAGGATATTGACCGTGCCACTGCAATTGCTGCTGCGTTGGACGGATCAGCGATCATGATCAACAACCACACTGCATTTCGAGATGACATCATGCCTTTTGCCGGCTTGCGACACTCCGGGCTGGGTGTAGGCGGCATTCCCTACACCATTGATGACATGCAGATAGATAAAATGATTGTCACTAAAACCGGCTGAGATCGAGTAGATGTGGAATGAAACGGTAAACCGTATGCGATAAAAGGTTGAGGTCTGGCGCGTTCTTCCAGATAATACGCGCCCTCTTGCACCCGTGGCCAAACTGGATAAGGCACCGGTCTACGAAACCGGGGATTACAGGTTCGAATCCTGTCGGGTGCACCATGATTTCCCTTCGCGAGCTCTGTCGAATTTTGCGGCAATGCCGCAAAACATCGCTCTCATGGCAGCGGCTTTCTTTTCCTAGCCAGCGCCACAGCCGCCATGCCTACCAGCATCATCACAGGTGCATAAAAAATGGGACCGAGAACAAATTCGAGACCATGAGGAAAACCGGCATAAGTCATCTGGGGAAGAAATGTAGGCCAATATTCGACATTCATCCAGACATCGACAGTGAGAATGCCAGATGCCCCGCCGATAGCCAGATTGCGCTTGCCGACTGTTAACCGTTTGATTTTGCTGACCAGCCAGATAACAAGCAACATGAAGCCCACCGGCAAAAGGCTCAACAACCCGACCATCAATAAATTCTGTTTTCTCGAACTGAATTGCCCAATCAGGGCTGTCGTAGTCTCCGAGAGATTCAATCCGCTGGACAGCGCCACAAGGCAAAAAACAATCGGTGGAATCAGCAGTGACAGCCCTGCAGTGAATAACACAACGGTTTTGATCGACTGAGTTTTGCCAGCCGCCGGCGCACTACTGTTTTTGTTAGCCATTTTCGCTAGAAGCTCTGCACCAACTCCAGAAACGTACCGTCGGGATCCTTAAAACAGAAGAAGCTGCTGCCATGTTCTTCATCGATCATGACCGTTGCTGGTTCGGACAGAACCTCAACCCCGTTGTCGAGTAAAAACTGGTAATCGGCCTGAAGGTCACTGCTTGCCATGGCCAATCGCGCCAACCCTGGTCGATGCAGGTTCGGGTATGGGGCTGAATCATCCCGTGGCGATTGCCACTCAAGAAGATCGATGACCATCGGCGGGTTCGCACCCTGTAACGACATTAAGGCGCCATTAACGCGGTAGTCCTGCATCCCTACCGCACGATTTACCGCTTCTGTATTGGTTGGTGGTACCGGCCAGAAAACTTTAAAACCCAGCATTTCGTAAAATGCCCGGGAAGCTTCAAAGTTACGACAGTTGATGTTGATATGGACCATGGCAGTGATATGCATAAACGTCCTCTCCTTTTGTCAGACGACGGTGTCGCCGTTGTCGATGACCATTTCTGCACCGTTAATGTGTTTGGCTTCATCTGAAATCAGATAGACAATCATATGTGCCACATCATTGGCTTCGCCAACACCCATCGCTAAACGGGTTGCCTCCGGGTCTTCCTGGGCCGGCAGATCAACACCCACCAGTTCTTTCAGCGCATGATGGACCATGGGGGTACTGATACTGCCCGGGTGCACCGAATTACAGCGAATTCCCAACTTCTGTTGCCGGCAGTGAATCGCCACCGCCTTGGTCATTGAACGTATACCACCCTTAGCAGCCGAATACGCCAGGTACGCCGGAATGCCCACTAACGCGGCGGTTGAGGACATGTTCACAATAGAACCACCGCTGCCTTTTTTCATCAGTTTGATCGCGCTCTGGCACCCCCAGAAGGTGCCATCCAGGTGAATCGCCAGGGTTTTGCGCCAGACATCAGTTGTGGTGGTTTCGATGTCTGCAATGGGTGCAATGCCCGCATTGTTGACCATGCCATCAAGACGCCCGAATCGATCTTCAACAAAACTCATCAATCGATCCCAACTGGCTTCATCTGCCACGTCCTGCTGCAGAAACGCCGCATCTAACGAGTCCGCGCACGCTTGTCCACGCTCGGCATCAATATCTGTCAAAACAACATGTGCACCTTCTGCCACCAGTTGTTGTGCATCAGCAAACCCCAACCCCGATGCGGCACCGGTGACAACAACTACTTTGCCTTCTACTCTCCCCACATTCTTCTCCTTAGTCTTTTTCTAACGCCAATCCGGGCAACAACAAACTCACACGTGTACCACGTTCTCTGTCGGACTGAATCGAGACAGTGCCACCGTGCCGTCTGACGACACCATCTACTACGGCGAGCCCGAGACCATCTCTAACGATGGGTTCGCTGGTATAGAACGGCTCCATCACACGCGGCAGGTCTTCCTCAGCTATACCCACCCCATCATCACTCACTTCTATACGCACACCATCGTCCGTTGCACTTGCGCGCACCAGGACCGCGCCCCTACCCTCTGGCAGCGCCAGGCCTGCATTGTGTACCAACGCTAAAACAGTCGTCCTTAAATCTTCAAAGTTACCGTTCAACTGTATGGGCAAGC
>CBDUMB010000404.1:0-3577 GCA_965368205.1 uncultured Pseudomonadaceae bacterium
ATCGCGCGATAAAATCGGTGTTGGCGAAACGGGCTGGCCGCAAAAGTAAAAATGTACCGGGAATGGATGAGCTGCATCAGCTTGGAGAAATCTGTTCCAGCAATGAACGGCGTGCGGAAAGTGCAGGCTGGATGGTTGATGCCTGGCTGAAATGCGATTTTCTCCGCGATCGTGTCGGTGACACGTTTGCAGGCGTGATTGCCAGCGTCACTGAGTTTGGTCTGTTTGTCGATCTGGATACGTATTATGTTCAGGGGCTTCTGCACATATCTAACCTCGGGTCTGACTATTTTAATTTTGATGCCAGAGCCTTTGCGCTGGTCGGTGAGCGCAGCGGTCGCAAGTTTCGCCTGGGCGATCGGATAGAAGTGATTGTTAATGACATAGACCCCCCTCAGGGCCGGATTGATTTGAGTCTGCCGGGTATCGCCAGTGGTCGCAGTAAAAAACCATCAGGGCCACCCCGGGAGAAAAAGAAATCCTCTGCGGGGCGACGTAAGAAACGCTCATGAGCGATGTTTATGGTATCCAGCCGGCCCGCGCACTTCTGCGAGACTCCCCAGAGCGGGCGCGGGCGTTGTACATTCTGCAAGGGCGTCGAGACGCGCGAGTGAATGAGTTGATCAGCCTGGCGAAAGACGCCGGCATTCGGCACCAGAGTATGGACGGCACCTGGTTTAGGCGACGTGCGGCTGATGCTGCACACCAGGGTGTGTTGCTGGAATGTCATGAGCTGGCATTGGCCCGGGAACAGGACCTGTTTGACAGCTGGGACAAATTTAGCACGCCGCCTTTGTTCCTCATTCTTGATGGTGTGACAGATCCGCGTAATTTTGGCGCCTGTTTGCGCAGTGCCAATGCCGCCGGTGTAGACGCCGTGATTGTGCCCAAACGCAACAGTGCGCCGCTCAGTCCGGTGGCACTCAAAACGGCCCAGGGCGGCGCAGAAAATCTGCTGATCGTAGAGGTGGTGAACCTGGCGCGTTTCATGAAACAACTGATGCAGCGTAATGTCTGGATTATTGGTGCTGATGGCGAGGCGGAGCAGGCCTACACCGAGGTTGATGCGCGGGATGGGCTGGCTCTGGTGATGGGCAGCGAAGGTAAAGGCCTGCGCCGTTTAACAAAAGAGCACTGCGATCAATTGGTGCATATTCCCATGCAGGGCAGCGTTTCAAGTCTGAACGTTTCTGTGGCTACAGGTGTTCTGCTGTTTGAAATTCAACGGCAGCGCGGCGCGATAAATCCCAGTTCGTAAAACCTGGGCACTGTGCACCGCATGCAAACATGCAGCTAGGGGATAAGAAAAAATGTCCTCCCAGCTGATCTTTTGCGGTTTGGCGATGGCATGATGAACTGTAGGGTTTGAAACGGATGATCGCAATGCGCAAGGTTCTTGCATCCAGCTATATCGTTTTTGCACTTACAGCCAACTTCTCGCTGGGGGCACAACCCACCTGTATCCCCGTGCACGGGATGTCGCCCGAGGACCTGCAGAATTTTGATTTTCACGCGCGTGGTGAAAAGTCCAGGGCCCAAAGGGCCTGGCCTGATGGCGCTGCCGAATACGTGCTTGGCGAGGTCAATTTCATTCGTCAGAACGTCTTTCCAGACCGTAATCATTGGCTGGCCCGCCAGGCGAACCGGTTTAATATGATGACTAACGAAAAAGCGCTGTTGGCCGCTTTCCCCATTGATTCAGGCACGCTGATTGATGAGAACAAGCGTCAGGAGGCTGAGCGTGTATTGCGCAACAAAGCGTACCTTTATGACGCCCGGGTGCTGGTGCGTCAGGTGTGCGGTACGAAGATGGATCTGGATGTCGTTGTCCGCGATGTCTGGACGCTGACACCGGGTATAGGTCTGACCCGGTCCGGTGGTGACAATGAAACCTCTGTGAGTTTGTCTGACGTGAATTTCCTCGGCACGGGCAAAGGCTTGAGCGTGGAGTACTTTGATGACGTCGACCGCTCCGGTACGTTCCTGAGTTATGACGACCCTAATATTTCTGGCTCACGCTGGCGTGGTGGCCTGGTCGCCGCTGATAATGATGATGGCGAGCGTTATGGTGCGAGTTTGAGCCGACCGTTTTTTGCACTGGACACACCTTATGCCGTCGGCTTGGCGGTCAATCACTTTGTGCGCAATGAAGACCTGGAGTTCCTCGGCAAAGATCAGTTTGAACTGCGTGGCAAGACAGACACGGCCAACGTCTTTGTTGGCCGTTCATCAGGTCGCCAGCAGGGTTGGGTGAATCGATATTTTGCAGGCGTGCGTTATCAGCATGAGCGCTTTGAATATCCGCTGGATTTCCCTGGGCCAACTGAAGACGAACGTAAATTTGTCTATCCCTACGTCGCCTGGTCGCTGATTGAAGAGCAGTTTGAAGCGCGCACCGATGTTGATCGTGTGGGCATTGTTGAAGACATTAACCTGGGCTGGAACCTCTATGCAGAACTCGGCTGGTCGCCGGAGGCGTTTGGTGGTCTTGGAGACTACCTGCTGCTGCGAGGAGCCGCGAGCCATCGACAGTATCTGGCGCGTGGTCACCTGCTCAGTCTCTCAGCAGAATTGCACAGCCGTTACCAGCTGGACGAAAACACTACCGAAGATCTGCGGCTGGAAGGCAGGGCCAGCTATCTATGGCAGCAGAGTGATAAGTGGCGGTTTTTTGCCAGCCTGGATTACACCCTCACGCGGAATCTGCCTTTAGATCAGCAACTGACCCTGGGTGGCGACGATGGTTTACGCGGCTATCCCACCAGATATCAGATTGGCGACCGCAGTGTGCTGGCGACATTAGAGCAGCGCTACTATTCCAGTGCTTACCCGTTTGGACTGTTCCGCGTAGGCTACGCGGCATTTTTTGATGTCGGCCGGGCCTGGTTCGAAGATGATCCACCAGCCTGGGTGCCAACCCGTGAGGGTGATCACTTTGATGTGCTGAGCAACGTCGGTGTTGGCTTGCGGCTGGAGAGTGTGCGCACCCGGCGCGATCGCCTGGTGCATATTGACCTTGCCAAGCCGCTGGTGGATGGTCCATTTGTCAGCAGCTGGGAATTCACCATAACCGCAAAGCAGTCTTTTTAGTCGCGCCGGAAATCTACCCGAAAGCCCGTGTGGCGCCAGAGGAACCAGGTGAGCAGGGGAAACGCCGTTAATGCCGACGCAAAGTTCCACTCTGAAATATTCTGCAGGAAGTCATCGTCCTCGAAAAAGTTGGCCAGCACCGCAAACGCAAGCCCACCCCAGAACATGAAAATCGCCATTCGGTATTTCCAGCGCACCATTGGCGAGTGGATATCCGCATCGATGATGCGCTTGGCGAACAACAGTTGAGCGAGGAAGGTGAAGCCGAAAAACACCACCGTGCCGTAGCGGCGTAAAGTGCGGTAGGTGTCACCGTCGGAGCCTAGAAAAGTCACATACAGCACCAGGAAAAGCGCGCCGACCAGTCCCAGCGTGAGAATAATCCGGTCAACCCGCGCCGGCGTGATGATCAGGTTCAACCATCGATAACACAGTATCCAGTAGATGAGGGTCAGACCTGCAGCGGGCAGCATGGTGGCTTTGAAGA
>CBDUMB010000405.1:0-3563 GCA_965368205.1 uncultured Pseudomonadaceae bacterium
GAACGCATGCGTCCGGTGTTGCCTGAACGCAGCGATGACGAATTGTCACATCAGGCGGAAATGGCTGTACAGGCGGCGAAAGCTGCGATGGCTCAGGCCAATAAAACCAGCGCCGACATTGATATGGTCATTGTCTCGTGTGCGTATACTCAGCGATCTTATCCGGCCATTGCCATCGAAGTTCAGGATGCTCTAGGCATCGAAGGGTTTGGTTTTGACATGCTGGTTGCGTGTTCAGCGGCGACTTTTGCGCTACACCGGGCCTATGATGCACTGGCTGCCGGTTCTGCGCGAGGTGTTCTGGTGATCAACCCTGAACTGGTTTCGCCACAAATGAACTATACCGACCGCGATGGCCACTTTATCTTCGGCGATGTCAGTACCGCCGTGATCATGGAGCGCGCGGATACCTGTACAGCGCCACACAGTTATGACGTACTCAGCACGCAGGCGGTGACTTCTTACTCCAGCAACATACGCTCCAATTTTGGTTATCTGTCTTTTGCAGATGACTCGAACCCTTTCGCGGATGACAAATTATTCCACCAGAATGGCCGCAAGGTGTTCAAAGAAGTGTGCCCGATGGCCGCTGAGCACCTGCAGAGTCAGGTGAAAAAGGCGGGTCTGGAATTGGCAGATATCAAACGTTGGTGGCTGCATCAGGCCAATATCAACATGAACGATCTGATTGCCCGTCGATTGCTTGGGCGCGACCCACATCCAGGCGAAGCACCAATTGTGCTCGATGAATTTGCCAACACGGCATCAGCGGGTTCGATCATTGCCTTCAACCTGCATCAGGAAGATCTGCAAAGTGGTGATTGTGGGGTGATCTGTTCCTTTGGCGCGGGCTACTCGATCGGCTCGGTGGTGGTGCGAAAACGTTGAAAACAACCTAAGTGGCAGGCTCATCTAAAAAAGCGATATATGCTGCACTGATCGGAAACTCTCTGATTGCTGTGACCAAGTTCTCCGCTGCTTTCTACACGGGTAGTGCGGCCATGCTGAGTGAGGGTATACATTCGCTGGTAGATACCGGCAACCAGATCCTGCTGCTGTTTGGTCT
Source organism: uncultured Pseudomonadaceae bacterium (assembly GCA_965368205.1). Classification (GTDB taxonomy): domain Bacteria; phylum Pseudomonadota; class Gammaproteobacteria; order Pseudomonadales; family Azotimanducaceae; genus UBA4421. Next base: position 1,067 of record CBDUMB010000405.1, read on the forward strand.
GAAACAATCTGTTAAGCCTGCCAGCCATGAGTTTCCTTTTGGTCATGGTAAAGAAGTGTATTTCTGGTGTTTTATCGTCGCGATGCTCATTTTTGCCCTCGGTGGCAGTGCATCGATCTACCAGGGTGTGATGCACCTGTCTTCATCTGAACCCATCACCAACATTTTCATTAACTACATTGTGTTGGGGTTCGCGCTTGTCTTTGAACTGGGCGCTTTGTATGTCGCGTTCAAAGAGTTCAATAAAAGTCGCGGTGATCAGACGATTCTGGAAGCTGTCAGCAACGGTAAAGATCCAACCCTTTTTGTGGTGGTGTTTGAAGACTCCGCGGCGGCGTTGGGTTTGTTGATTGCCGTGTTTGGCCTGGTGATGTATCAGATCACCGGCAATATGGTGTTTGACGCGATAGCGTCGATATCAATTGGCGTGGTGTTGATATTGACCGCGATCTGGCTCGCGTATGAAAGCAAAGGCTTGTTGATTGGCGAGAGCACAACACAATCTATCCGTCAGCTTATAAAAAACGTGTTTCTGAACGATTTGCGCGTTGCTGCTGTTAACGAGGTGGCCAGCCTGCACATGGGTCCCGATTTTGTGCTGGTTACCGCATCAGTTGAATTTGCCACAGTACAAACGGCTGGTGAGGTGGAGAGTGCAGTCACTGAGCTCACGGCAAAAGTCAAACAAGTAGATCCACGCATCAAGCGCGTCTTTGTTGAAGCCGAGCGTACTGCGGACCACTACCTTCCTCCGTCTCTGCGTGAATAGGTTAAGTCGCCCTCAATAATGAGTGAAGTACCCTTCACTGTGAAGGTGAAGTACCCTTCACTAAGAGGTGAAGGGGGTGTCAATACCCGACTTTCCCAATTTGATTTTCCGTTCACAAATCGCTGTGCAGACTGCGCTGCAAATAAGTAACGGAGTCTCTCGATGCGTAAGGCATTTCTTTTAATCTCGATGGCAGCGGTGTTCATCACCGGTTGTGGTGGCAGCAGCAGTAATTCTTCTACACCGCCCGGCCCGACGTTTCCCATTGCTGGCGAAGTGGTTTTTGAGATTGTACACGCCTCCCAGGATGCGCCGCCGGTAAACCTTTCTGTTGGAGGTGATGTGGTTGCCTCTGGCGCCGATTTTGGCGACGCGGCTTTTGTAACCACCGAAGACGGTCAAACCACCATTGTTGTCGAAGGCATTATTCCCGGCGGTAATGCGGAGGTGATCACCGCAACCGAAACGTTTGCTGATGGTCAGCGCGTGACCATTTTTGCAGCCAATGATGTCACGAACATCGAACCGATTGTGCTGGTTGATGATCAGCCCGAAGTCGCAGATACCGATGTACGTCTGCGCGTGGTACATGCGGCGTCTAACGTCACGCCCATTGCTGACATGGTCGATATCTACGTCACGGCACCAGCCGACCCAATCTCGTCTGCTACCCCGATAACGCTCATGTTTGGTGATTTCACTGCAGATGCCATCACGGTCCCAGCAGGCGACTATCGAATTCGCATCACGCCAGCTTCGGACGATACTGTCGTGTACGACTCAGGTACAGTCCCACTGGCCGGTGGCAGTGACCTTGTGGTTGCAGCCATTGCCAACGTAGGTCCTGGTGCGGCACCGGTTGAGCTGATCGCGCTGACAGGGACTGCTTCGTTACGACTGCTGGACGCTGAAACTCCTGCTGATGTGCGTGTTGGACACCTGGCTGCGGATGTTGGCCCGGTTGATGTACTTATCGACGATGTGCCTTCGCCGGTTCAAGGCGCTACCTTTGGCGCAGTCACGGGTTACCTGCCGTTAGCCGCAGGGCCAACTAACTTTAAAGTGACGGTTGCTGGCGATGCCAGCGCGGTGGCGATTGATAGCCTGGACGAAGTCACGCTTGAAGCCGGCGAGACCTATTCGGTCACAGCGGTTGGCCTGGCCGGCGATGGCAGCCTGACCTATGACGTTGCAGTCGATAATCCGCGCCGCATAGCGACAGAGAGCCGCGTGCGGATTTTCCACAGCTCACCCGCAGCTGGCGACGTCGACATCTATGTGGTTGGTACTGGCGATCCAATTGATGGCTTAACGCCGAACTTTGCCGCAGTACCGTTTGGTGCCGAGACGGGATACGTGCCATTGGCCCCAGGAGGGTACGACGTATATGTCACCGAAGCTGGCGACCCGACCATGCTGGTTTTCCCGGTCGTCGCTGTGAACCTGGATGCTGGAGGAATTTACACGGCGATTGCTGTTGACGCAGCAGGCGGTGGCGAGCCTGTCGGTCTGGTTGTGGCGGACGACTTTCTCTAGCTTGAACTTGTTCACCAGGGATCAACAAAAAAGCCGGCGTTAAGCCGGCTTTTTTCTGTCTGTGCGTTTACTGTAAGTCTCGCTGCTATCAGCCGCGAAAATTAGGAGTAACATGGCACCTCAAAGTTATGGTGCCCAGGAGAGGACTTGAACCTCCACGGGGTTGCCCCCACTAGCACCTGAAGCTAGCGT
>CBDUMB010000406.1:0-3559 GCA_965368205.1 uncultured Pseudomonadaceae bacterium
CATTGTCCGGTGCTGGTGCGGTGGTTGAATATCGGGAAATTGATGATCTCTCGCACACCTATCCGGTGGAAGAAAATCCACGCATTCTTGAGTGGTTAATGAGTTGACTGGCAGGGAAACTGGCAGCCTGATCAGCTAAAAGGCGGGTAGCGTTTCCCAGGTATCGTCGTGTTTGAAGTTTTCGATGGCGAACTGCAGTCGATCTGCGATGCGCATTTTTTTGGTATTGGTGGCCTCCACACGCTGCAGTCGGGGCAGTAAACCACTGTTGTTCGCCAGTTGGATTGATAAGCCCGGCCGAGCGTTCAGTTCAAGTATCAATGGTCCTCGATCGCGATCGATGACAATGTCGCAGCCCAGATAGCCTAGCTCGGTCACTTCATAACATTCAGCTGCAAGCCTTAACAGCGCAGGCCAATTGGGCACGGTCAATGTAGAGAGGTCGGCGCCGGTGTCCGGGTGATGAGTAACGAGTTTGTTATGCAGTACGGCTTGGATGCCTCGGCCCGTCGCAATATCAAGACCAACGCCGATGGCACCCTGGTGCAAATTGGCTTTGCCATCTGATGCGCGGGTAGCCAGGCGCAACATGCCCATCACGGGTATGCCCTGAAAAACAATCAGACGAATGTCCGGCACACCCTCATGACTGAACGAAGAGAAGACCGGGTCCACGCGCACGAGGGTTTCCAGAATCGCTACATCGTTTCTTCCGCCCAGCGAATGCAGGCCACTAAGTGTGTTGGTCAGGTGACGTTTGACGGCGGCCAGAGAAATAAGGTCGCCGCTGGCTTTCCGGTATTGTCCATCTTCCTGACCAACCACCACCAGAATGCCTTTGCCGCCACTGCCCTGGGCGGGTTTGACGACAAATGAATCCAGGCCTTTCAAGTTTCGTTCGACGCTTTCAACTTCATGCTGAGTGGCAACGATATCAATCAGTTTTGGAACCGCGAGCCCAGCTTCCTCTGCAACCAGCTTGGTTTTCAGTTTGTTGTCGACGAGGGGGAATTGCCTTCGATTATTGTAGCGGCTGATATATGAAATGTTGCGTCGGTTCATACCGAGGATGCCGCGACGCTTGAGTTCAAATGGACTGATCCAGTTGCTCATGAATTAAACGCGCTGAAGCGTTTGAGTTCCAGCAGGCGATAACCTGTATAGCGTCCGGCCAGCAGAATGAAACCCAGCAGCACAAGGTGCAGCTCCGGAAAGTTGAAAGCCAGGTGTTCGATCACCGCCAAATCCATTAACAGGAAAGCCAATACAGCGACGAACAAGCTGCCACCGCCCTGTAGAAGCACTTCTTTCGGACCTTCTTCCTCCCAGGTGATAGACATGCGTTCGATAGTCCAGGCAAGGATAATCATCGGGAAAAACGTGATGGTCAGTCCCTGAATCAAGCCGAGTCGGTAGCTGACGATACTGAAGAGCGAAATGATGGCGATGACCAGCACCACCAGCGTGGCTATGCGTGCCACCAGTAATAAATTCAGCGTGGAAAGATAGGATCGGATAGACAGGCCAATACCCACAACAATAATAAAGCTGGTAAGCCCGGGGATCAGTTCGGTCTGCAGAAAAGCCAGCGCAATCAATACCGGCATGAACGTTCCGGATGTGCGTATACCAATCAGAACACGCAGCAGTACCACGACAAATGCGCCAACGGGCAGCAGCATGATCAGTTTGAACATACTCTGTTCGGCGATCGGCAGGTTGTACAGCGACAACGCCAGATCGTCGGCCTGCTCCTGGGCCAGCAGCAGCGATGAGCGAGACTGACTGATCATCGAAAACGACACCCGGCTGTTAGTGCCACCGAGCACTTCCAGTACGCCTGGCGTGCCGGTTTGCCACAAAAGTAATTCTGTCGATTTAGTCACTTCGCCAACAGCCGGGTCGTACAGACGCCACTGTTGTCCGTCCCATACCTGTAGATAGTCAGCCAGCGATTGACGGCGCCTGCCGTCTTCAAGTTCCAGCACCTGTACCGCACGTGCATTAATGCCAGCGGTCTGCAGTACCCGTTGCAGGAGGTCGGCGCCGGCATAGGCAGAGGTCAGCAGAGATACATTCTGATCAGGTGGCTGCCGGGTAATGGTTTTAATCAGCTGCAGTGCCATGGTGTGCGGGTCGGCGGTGATCGGCAGAATGGTATCGAGGACGTGGCTCACTGCCGTCTGATAGGGCTCATCCCAGATAATCGTGCCGCTCGGCTCAGGCGGAGGCAACTCCCAGGTGTCTGCGTCACTGACCGCCAGATCAAGTTTGTAAAAAAGCACCTGGCGACCTTGTGGCGCGCGTTGCGTCCAGTGCGCGCGGCGCTGGATCTGGTCACCTTCAATGGCAAACCCCCAGCCAGAGGAAGCCGTGGCTTCGCTGACCATCGCAAACCCCTGCTGGTCAGGGGGCAGCGTCAGGTAAACCTGCGCAGCGCTGCCTCGGGCGTCAAATTCAATTCGGGCTTCAACCTGCCAGATTTCAGTTTCGCTGCCAGGCAGCCATGGAATGTTGTAAGTGGTGTGGCGAAATTGCGCAGCGCTCAGACCTATCACGATCAATGCAAAGACGAGCGTAAGAAACGGACCTATTCTGTTCATGGTTTATTGCTGCGCCGTTACAGCAACAGGCTTGAACGGGGGTTGTACGTACTGCTTGCTGACATCAACCAACGCCATATCTGTGAGGAAGTTGCGACCCAGAATCATGTCCTGTTCCAGGTGGCTGCGATCAGCGAGGGTGAAACTGAATGTGTCGCGAACATCGCCAAGCACCAACCGTAGTTCAACCACAGGTCGTCGTGAACCGCTTTTATCCGCCTGTTGAAAAACGCGTACGTACTTTGTCACCGGCTGTTCAATAGTGACACTTTCTTTATCCGAATTGTTGATGTTGAAGCGCACCCAGTCATCGCCGTCGCGCTCGAACGCGGTGATATTGTCGGCGTGTAGAGAGCTGGAACTGGCGCCGGTGTCAATGCGTGCGATCATCTGCAGTCCGGGTGGATCAACCCATACACGTTCCAGTTCACCCAGCACCATCTTACCTTCGGTGGCGACCACCACGGATGTGGTGTTAACCGGATCGCAGCGTTGAACAACAACACGCTCGGCTTTTTCAGGGCATGAAGTGCTGACGGTGTCATCCAGCCGGGAAACGGTTTCATTCAGGCTTGCCAGTTGAGTGCTGAGGTCTTCGGTATTCAGAGACTGTTCGGCAAACAGGGCGGTGGCTTGAGTGCCTGCATCATCCAGGCTGTTCTGAATCTGGGCAAGTTCCAGGCGCAGCTGGTCTACTGTTGTTTGCTGTGCGACTTGGGCGCAGCCGGAAAACAGGACAAGCAAGGCAACGCAACTTAGGCGCATGGACATTTTCATTAGTGTGACTCCCGGACCGTTAAGTCTACTAACGGCTTGCAAAGCTTGATACTGTATAAATATACAGTTATAAAGGGTTTCCATAAAATTCATGTGAAAAAGCTGTGCCATCTCCTCTTTTACCCTCTTTGTCGGCAGAGCCATTAACGGATTCATGCCAAGAGTTACTGCCAGATGCA
>CBDUMB010000407.1:0-3554 GCA_965368205.1 uncultured Pseudomonadaceae bacterium
CTGTGCTTCCATATGGCCGTCCAGGTCAGCTTCTTCGCAGAATGCTTCAAACTGTGCCTTAAGGCTGTGCACTTTCACATCGGCGGGTACTTCAGCGACCAGACTCACACTGAAAATAGGCGTGCCTGTATGTGCGGCAGGTCGCGTGTCGGTGTGCATGTCACGGATGTTGATCTGGCGCGCTGAGAAGAATTGTGCAACCGCGTAAACAATACCTGGATGGTCAAGCGCCATCACAGTAGCCACATAGGGGCGCACAGACTGGTTGGGCGGTCTGGATTCTGTGTCGCGGTAAATGTATGCCAGGTTGTTGCCAGCGCAGAGCGTCTCAAGCTGCTGTTTGAATTGCGCCAGTTTGCCCGGTTCACCCTGCAATGCCATGAGCACTGCAAATTCGCCACCCAATACGGTCATGCGGCTGTCTTCAACGTTGAGGTCGAGCGCGCTGGCCAGCGCGGTAATGTCACTGACAAGACCAGGACGGTCATGTCCGATGGTGGAGATTACCGCCCGGCTCATAACCCTGGCTCGCTGATCTTGTTGCGCACATAAGCGGCCAGGTCAGCGCAGGCGATACGCTCCTGGTCCATGGTATCGCGGTCTCGCACGGTAACGGTGTCGTCCTCTTCTATCGTCTGGAAGTCGACAGTCACGCACATGGGTGTGCCCACTTCGTCGTGGCGGCGATAGCCTTTGCCAATGTTGCCGGTGTCTTCATAAAGGATTCTGCCCAGACCCAGCGCCTGCAGTTCCCGCTTCAGGCCTTTGGCTTTGGCCACAATACCCTCGTGATTGCGTTTCAGAGGCAGAATGGCAACTTTTATAGGCGCAAGGTGTGGTTTAAATGCCATGACGGTGCGTTCGGAGCCATTTTCCAACGTTTCGACCCGATAGGCTTCATTCATTACAGCCAGTACGCCCCGATCAACCCCGGCGGAAGGCTCTATGACAAACGGCACTACCCAGGATTTGGTTTCCAGATTCTGCACCGCGAGTCGCGCGTTGGATTCTTTGTTAGGCGTGACTGCTGAGTGCAGGTTCAGGTCGTCCTGGTTCTTGCTGTGCGATCCCAGGTCAAAATCGGTGCGGTTGGCAATGCCCTCAAGCTCCTCAAGACCATGCGGAAAGCGGTACATAACGTCTACGGTAGCTTTGCTGTAGTGGGCAAGCTCATCTGCGGGCACGTGGTAGAGCTCCAGATTATTTTCATTGACGCCCTGTTGCCCCCACCACTTGAGGCGTTCGGCTACCCAGGTGTCATGCCATTGTTCATCTTCACCAGGGGCAACAAAAAATTCGAGTTCCATCTGCTCAAACTCACGCACCCGGAAAATGAAGTTGCGCGGTGTGATTTCATTGCGGAACGCTTTGCCGATCTGTGCGATACCAAAAGGCAGTTTAGGCGATGTGGAATCCATGACGTTTTTGAAATTAGTGAAGATCGCCTGGGCTGTTTCCGGTCGTAAATAGGCGAAAGATCCGCCATCGTCCACCGGTCCGAGTTGGGTTTTAAACATCAGATTGAAAGGCCTTGGCTCTGTAAGGTCGCCTGAACCGCAACCCGGGCAGGTATTTCCTTCAAGATGATCAGCCCGCCAGCGACTTTTGCAATTACGGCAATCTACCAGTGGATCGGTGAACGTGGCCTCGTGACCTGAGTATTTGAGCGTCAGCGGGTTGGTCAGAATTGCGGCATCAAGGCCTTCTACGTCATCGCGTTCGTAAACCATAGCGCGCCACCATGCGGCTTTCAGGTTGTTTTTCAACTCGACGCCAAGCGGTCCATAGTCGTACACACCCTGCAATCCACCGTAGATATCGCTGGATTGAAATATAAAGCCGCGGCGTTTAGCCAGCGATACCAGTTCTTCCATAGATTTTGCGGTCACAGCAGGTCTTTCTCGAAATTGCTCGGGCGCGAACTATAACCGAAATGTGTTCGCTTTTAAGCTGGCTGTAAGCATCAGCTTACATCTGTGCACATCTACGGCACAGGCAATCGGGCGCGTAACTGCTCTAATAACAGGTAGATAGAAGGGCACAGGTTCGGCACCCAAACGATCGAATCACGACCTGAGCAAAGCCACCATTAGAGAGTACCGTGAGACAAGACGACCACGAAAAAAAATGCCACTTCCGCAGCTCTGACCGGGTCTTCCATATGAATGGATCCTGGTATTTTGCGACCCGGGAGGGCGATCAGGGACCGTTTCAGAGTGAGGTTAACGCCCATGCTGAAATCAGACGATTCATAACAGAAAAAACAGAGCTGGCACATTTTCAGAAGACTCGGGAAGATGAACGTGCCAACGGTGGGCCTATAGCTGCGCAGAAGCTTGAATTGGTGGCTTTGGATGAGCGACCGATGCTGCGACCACAGAGTCATAAAGCTCTGCAGCGAAAGGTACATATCTAACCCCGCTTCCATTTGCGTAAGCTTTCTGTTTTCCTTGCCGGCTGAAGAATGCAGCTATGGGGAACACAGATATGGCAGGGCTTTTTGATCTGACTGGCAAGGTGGCTTTGATCACCGGCTCCAGCAAAGGCATAGGTCGCGCAATTGCAGAAGAGATGGCGCGGCAGGGGGCCCAGGTGGTGATCTCCAGTCGTAAGGCGGATGTTTGCCAGGAAGTGGCTGATGCCATCAACACGGAACTTGCAGGGCAGCCCGGTGGCGCTATTGTGATTCCGGCAAATGTGGGTCGCAAAGAAGAGTTACAGCGACTGGTCGACGAAACCCGTGCGCAGTTGGGCAAGATCGACGTGCTGGTGTGTAATGCCGCAGTGAATCCTTTCTACGGCTCAATGGCTGATCTGCCTGATGATGCCTTTGAAAAAATCCTCACCGTGAACATTCAATCGAACCATTGGCTTGCGCAGATGGTGGCGCCTGAAATGATAGAACGCGGCGCGGGCTCTATTATCATCGTGTCCAGCGTGGGTGGTTTAAAAGGCAGCCCAGTGCTGGGTGCGTACTGCATCTCCAAAGCTGCTGATCTGCAGTTGGTACGCAACCTTGCGGTTGAGCTGGGTCCACACAACATTACTGTTAACGCAATATCACCTGGCCTGGTGCGGACCGATTTTGCACGGGCGCTGTGGGAAAATCCGGAGATTCTTAAAGAACGTACGAAAGGGGACCCGCTGCGACGTATCGGCGAGCCTCAGGAAATTGCCGGCTCAGCAGTCTACCTGGCATCAGCAGCGGGCTCGTTTACCACCGGCCAGAATATTGTGGTCGATGGTGGTTCGACCATTACCTAACAAATATAACTTATTGGAGAAAACATGAACGAATCTACAGCTGGCGGGCGCAAGTGGTGGGCAAGTGCATTACTGGTCGGTGCTGTCATCGGCCTGGTCTGTCTTCCCCTTGGCGCGCTGGGTGCCAAATTGGGCATCTGGGGGTTTCAAGGTGGCTTTATGCTTCTGGCGGTGGGTACCGTGCTGGCGGCTGCAGTTTTTTTTCTTGGCATCATTGCCTTCGCAGTGAGCATTTCGAAAAAGCTGCCGTCCGAGCGTAGTGCGGTTCTGATTGGCGTGGCCATCAGCGT
>CBDUMB010000408.1:0-3536 GCA_965368205.1 uncultured Pseudomonadaceae bacterium
ATCAGGCAGGAGAAATTGAAATCAGCATGACACCCCGGTATCACTGGTACATGAAAGGCGTCGGTTATGGGCATCCAGAGTTTGGTCATGGGACCTACCATGGCCAGTTTGACAGCACCTATGAAGAATATGCGCTGTCTGAAGTAGATGATGCCACTAATCTGCACATACAGGCCATCTGTGACGTTCACATGACCGGTGATCTGGGTGAAAAGAAAGGCCGGGGTGTACTCGAGCAGCTGATCATAGGCCCACATGCACCTTCTGGATTTAAGGACCTCATGGATATGGCGCCGTGAGCGATAGTAGTGATCCGTTAGCCATTTATGCCGCTGACCTGTTTGCGGGTAAATGCGTGTTGGTTACTGGCGGCGGTCGCGGTATTGGTCGCGAAATTGCATTGGCATTTGCCCGGTTGGGAGCAGATTGTGTGATTGCCAGTCGGAATATGGAAAATCTGGCGCCGACTGCTGCAGAGATTGAAAAGCTGGGCAGACGTTGTCTGGCTTTACCGGTAAATATCCGCGATCCACAAGCTGTCACCGAGATGGTCGATGAAGCGATCCAGACCATGGGCAAAATCGATTTCCTCATCAACAACGCCGGTGGACAATTTCCAGCCAATCCACTGGATATTTCCGATAACGGCTGGCGCGCAGTGGTGGACCTGAACCTCAATGGCACCTGGAATGTCACTAATCGGGTAGGCAAACATATGGTCGCCAACAGCTTTGGCGCCATCGTTAACATCGTACATATTTATTCGTATGGCCGCGGCGCTCCAGACTTTCCTCATTCAGGCGCCGCTCGTGCCGGGGTGGTCAATTTGGCAAAGAGCCTGGCGTTTCATTGGGCGCGGCACAATGTGACCATTAACAGCGTGGCGCCTGGCACCATCAACACAGCGGGGGTGCGGGAAGAAGAGTTTGCCGCATCGGATAAAACGGATTACGAATCCCTGGCTACGGCGCAGATTCCGGCGAAGCGATTAGGCGAAGCTGACGAAACTGCAGCGTTGTGTGTGTTTCTGTGTTCACCTGCTGCGAGGTACATAAACGGTTCAGACCTGGTGGTAGATGGTGGTAATTATCTGGCAAGCTGGGTACCGATTATTGAGCCTGACTAAGGAGAACTGCGATGCGTTATGTCGTTTGTCTTGGACTGGGATTGCTTGGCGGTTTTGTTGGCGCTTACTTGTTTGAACTCCAGCGAGGTCCAGCAGCGTTGACCATTCTGTCTACGCCGGAACAGGATGCATTGAATCTGCCTTTTGCTGAAGGTGTCCAGCTTGGCGATGTTATCTATCTTTCGGGTCAGTTGGGCGTCAAACCAGGTACGCTGGACGTGGTACCTGGTGGTATCGGCCCGCAAACGCGGCAGACGCTGGAAAATATAAAAGCCTCCCTGCAACGTTATGGGTCCAGTATGGACCAGGTGCTTAAATGTACTGTGTTCATGGCGGACATGGCTGACTGGCCAGCCATGAATGTGGTTTATCAGGAGATGTTTGCCGGGCATCGTCCTGCACGTAGCGCGCTGGGTGCTGGTGGTCTCGCCCTGGGTGCAGAATTAGAAATCGAGTGTATTGCGCGCGTGAATCGTTAAAATGTCCATTCGTAATTTGTAACGTTAATAAGAAAGTAGAGGAAAGTATGGAAATCCAAGGCAGTAAAGGCATTTTTGTCGGTGGCGCATCTGGTATGTGTCGCGCAACAGCGGCCAAATTTGCAGAGAAAGGTGGCCAGGTCGCGATCTTGGACTTGGAAAAATCAGACGGTGCTGCAGTTGCGGCAGAACTTGGCGGTACGTTCATGCCTTGTAATGTCATGGACTATGACGGCATGGCCGATGTGATGGGTGAAGCGGTCAAGGCTCTGGGCGGTCTGCATTTCATGGTCAATACTGCGGGCGGCGCGGTGGCGCAACGTACCCTGAAAAAAGATGGCTCACGTCATTCCCTGGATGACTTCCGTCGTATTGTTGATCTGAACCTTATTGGTTCGTTTAATATCAATACCATCGCCGCGGAGCACATGGCAAAAAACGATCCTAACGAAACCGGTGAGCGTGGTGTGATGTTGAATACCGCCTCCATTGCTGCGTTTGAAGGGCAGATTGGCCAGGTGGCTTATACTGCGGCTAAAGCAGGCATTGCCGGGATGACACTGACCATGGCCAGAGACCTGGGCATGTTAGGTATTCGTTGTATGACTATTGCGCCAAGCTTGTTTGATACCGGCCTGACTGCCGGCATTCCAGACGAAGGCGCGCTGCAGCTGACAAAAGATGCGGCTTTTCCAAAGCGAATGGGCCATCCTCACGAATATGCAACGATGGCCATTGCCATTTTTGAATGTGCCATGATGAACGGCTCAACCATTCGGGTTGACGCCGGACAGCGCTTCGCGCCTCGCTAGGTTTAGCAGGCTAGGCTTTGTTCAGGCCAGGCCCTCGAGGAAAGATTGCATATAGCGGTTCACTTCTTCGGGGGCTTCCTGCTGGGTCCAGTGCCCAACGTCTGGAATCAGCTCATTGATGCGCAGATCGGTTACATAGTTGGGCATGTCCTGCAGCGCCTGGGCAGCCATCACAATTACCCCGTCTTTGTCGCCAGCAACAAACATTGCAGGCTGGTGGATCTGCGTTGGCGCGCCTTCGGTCAATTGCCACGTTAAGTTGTGGTTTCTATAGTAGTTCAGCGGCCCGCGGAATGTGCTGCGGGTGAATTCCTCAACGTAAAAGTCCAGGTCGGCATCGCTGAGCCACGGTCCCATCTTTGCCGGGTCCGGTAGGTCGGACAACATATCCGCATCAGCGGGTTTAGGCTCCAGCAGTCCAACCTCCATTTGTGCGCTGGCCATGTGGTAAAACTTGCGCAGGGAGGAACGCACGTTAGCTTCAAATTCTGCTTCGGCAACGCCAGGTTCCTGAAAATAAAGCTGATAGAAAAACTGATCTTTGAAAAACGCTTTCATTGCATCAAGTGGCGGAACCGGCGAGCGGGGGCTGAAGGGCACTGACAGCACGCCGACAGCAGACACTTTGTCGGGGTGGTTCAGCGCGCAGCTCCATGCAGTCGGCCCGCCCCAGTCATGGCCAAAGACAATGGCGCTTTCGTAACCCAAGGCGGGTATCAGCCCGATGATGTCGTTAACCACTTCAACCTGATTGTAGGCGCTGATGTCGGCTGGCTTGTCAGAGTCACCATAGCCGCGCATATCCGGTGCAACCGCATGGTAGCCGGCGTCGGCTAACATCTGGAACTGGTGACGCCATGAGTACCAGGACTCTGGAAACCCGTGACACATCAGCACCAGTGGTCCTTCCCCCTGTTCCGCTATATTGAGCTTGATGCCATTGGTGGCGATACGTCGGTTGGTGATGTTCGGAAAGTTGTTGGATATGGTCATGTCTGCTCCCTCATAGTGGGTCTATCAAAGCATAGCCGGTGGATCTTCAGCAAATTCTGCTCGTGATTTCCTTTATCACGCCAGGGGTTGAAAAGACTGCACTATGTATAGTCGATGAGCTGTTCA
>CBDUMB010000409.1:0-3533 GCA_965368205.1 uncultured Pseudomonadaceae bacterium
CCAGCTTGATGAACATCAAACCTTCGAAATACGCGCGTTGTACAACCCTGAACGTCGTTCTGCGATGTTCATCGTCCCTGGTTTGTGTGGCGTGATATTAACCCTGACAATGGTGCTGTTTACTTCTATTGCCATTGTGCGCGAGCGGGAGCGCGGCAATCTGGAACTGTTGATTGCAACGCCCGTTCGCTCGCTTGAGTTGATGGTTGGCAAGATCGCACCGTATATTGTCATTGGTTTTATCCAGGTGACTCTAATACTTTTTTTAGGGGCCACTTTATTCGATGTGCCAATACGCGGATCGTTGACTGACTTCTATCTTGGTGTAGGTATTTTTGTGCTCAGTGTGCTGACCCTTGGGTTGTTTATCTCTACTTTGGCAACCAGTCAATTCCAGGCCTTCCAGATGACGTTTGTCACTTTTCTACCTCAGCTCCTTTTGTCAGGTTTTATGTTTCCCTTTGAAGGCATGCCAAGAGCCGCGCAGATACTGTCAGAAATATTTCCCCTCACCCATTTCCTTCGCATTGTACGCGGGATCGTTCTGCGCGACGCATCGCTGCTGCAGATGGTGGGTGAGATATGGCCGTTGGCCTTGTTTTTTGTCGTTGGCTTAATTGCAGCAACATTACGGTTTTCAAAACGCCTGGGTTAATCCGGAGGTTAGCCAATGTTGACTGGATTGGCATAGGTTCGCCGCTGCACATCACCTGACTTTCACGGTTTTGCAGTGGCCGCCTGTGGAATGTCCTTACTCTCAGGTGTAGACGTCCTGTGGTAGCGTCTGTTTTCCAAATAGATCTGCTCAGGTATGGCTGAAAAAGTAGGTTTGATTCCCCGTATTGTCTCCGCCAGTTTGAGTGGCGGCCTTCCTGTGCTGGTTTTGATTGCCGCTTTGGGCATGGGTACTTTTGCGTTGCTGCAGACACCGCGAGAGGAAGAGCCGCAAATCGTCGTACCGATGTCTGACATTATCATTTCGGCACCAACACTCAGTGCCCGCCAGGTGGAGCGCCTTGTCACAACGCCGCTGGAAAAAATACTCACCCAGATCGATGGGGTAGAGCATGTCTATTCCACCTCCGAAGATGGTGGAGCGGTGGTCACCACTCGGTTTTATGTCGGTGAAGATCGCGAAGATTCGCTGGTAAAGTTATATAACAAAATATTTTCCAATCAGGACCTCATTCCCCAGGCTGTCGCCAGCTGGGTGATTAAACCCGTTGAGATTGATGACGTACCCATTGTCATAGCGACGTTGTGGAGTGATACCCCAACAATTGATGATTATGAGTTGCGTCGGCTGGCTGATGAATTGGCCATTTCCCTGCAGGCAGTAACCGATACGAACCGCATTGAGGTGATAGGCGGGCGTACCAGAGAGTTTCGTGTCGACCTGGACCCTACCGCTATGGTTGCCCGCCAGACAGATATTGCGGACATTCTGTTTGCGCTGTCGGCTTCAAACATTCGAAGTCCTGCCGGTAACCTGCAATTGGCTAATCAGGAAATAATCGTTGAAACCGATGCGCGTATCCGCGACATCAACACGCTGGCCCAGCTGACGGTGAATGTCCTCGATGGTGTACCTGTGCCCCTGGAAGATGTGGCTGATGTGATTGACGGGCCACCGGCGCCAACCAGCTATCATTGGATTGGCTTCGGACCTGCTCATGCCCAGCACGGGGCGCAGCAGTATCCTGCTGTGCATATTGCGATAGCCAAGAAAAAAGGCAGCAATGCGGTCAAAGTGGCGCAGGATCTTGGTGAACATTTAGATAAAGCTGCACGTGAACTGTTTCCGGCTGGGGTGCATTTCGAAACCACCCGCGATTATGGGGCCACCGCGGATCAGAAAATTGGAGATCTGGTTTCCAGTCTTGGTGTGGCGGTGGCAACGGTTGTGGTGTTGATTGGTTTTATTCTCGGCTGGCGGGCGGCTTTAGTGGTCGCGCTTGCAGTACCCATCTGTTACGGCTTGACACTCACGTTAGGCTATTTTGCCGGCTATACCATTAACCGGGTGACGTTGTTTGCGCTGATTCTGGCATTGGGCTTGCTCGTTGATGATCCAATAACTGGTGTGGACAACATTGAGCGCCATCTTGGGCGTAGTACATCGATAGGTTCCGATATTGTTAACGCGATGAGCGAGATACGCATGCCGCTGCTCATGTCTACGCTCGCTGTAATCATTGCCTTTGCGCCCATGTCTTTCATCACCGGGATGATGGGCCCCTATATGTCACCGATGGCTTTTAATGTGCCAATTGCGGTGGTTATGAGTACCGTTGTGGCTTTTCTTGTCACA
Organism: uncultured Pseudomonadaceae bacterium; assembly: GCA_965368205.1. Classification (GTDB taxonomy): domain Bacteria; phylum Pseudomonadota; class Gammaproteobacteria; order Pseudomonadales; family Azotimanducaceae; genus UBA4421. The sequence goes on from CBDUMB010000409.1 coordinate 2,312, forward strand.
CCCTGGCTGGGTAGTTTGTTGCTTAAACCTAAACCCGGAGGACAACCCATCAGTCGTGATGGTCTTTACGGTGTATACGAGCGCCTGCTGCGACCCATGCTGGGCAGTCGTCGGAAATCCTGGATATTTCTCGGTGTGACTGCTGTGCTGTTTTTGCTGGCATTATCACTGCCGCTGTTGCGCCTGGTGCCTCTTAAGCTATTACCTTACGACAATAAAAACGAATTTCAGATTGTCGTTGATGCACCAGAATCGATGTCTGTTGAAAACACAGAAGCCGTCGTTGCGAACATTGCAACGTATCTGCAGAACGTACCCGAAGTTCGTACGGTCAGCACTTTCAGCGGCTCACACTCACCCATGGATTTTAACGGGCTGGTGCGACACTACTACCTGCGCGGACGCCCTAATGAAGCGGAATTGCGGGTGACCCTGGCGGATAAACTGGCCCGTTCTGATCAATCCCATGCGCTTGCGCTGCGCTTAAGACCAGAACTGGCGTTAATCGCACAAGCGCATGGTGTTGTTGTAAAGCTGGTCGAAGTGCCGCCGGGTCCGCCTGTTGTGGCCACGCTTGTTGCTGAACACTACGGCACCCCGACGACGGATTACCAGACATTGATTGATGCATCACTTTTCACTGCGGCGAGGCTTCGTCAGGAGCCTGGCGTTGTGGATGTTGATGTCAGTGCTGCTGAGCCGTCTCTGAGGCATGTATTTGTGCCTGATCAGGAGAAAGCCGGACTGTCGGGTATCAGCTCACAAACCATCGCCACTGCGTTAAACGTGGCGATAGATGGGCGCACGGTCACCTACGCCGGAGTAGAAGATGAGGTGAACCCTTTACCTGTTGTTGTAGGCGTGCCTTATGCGCGCCGCAGCGAGATTACCTCTTTGCATGTGGAAGGTCTGCCAGGCATCGCAAAAATTCGCGGTCGTGGCGGCGTCACTAATGCACCCACGCCCATGGTGGCTCTAGGTGAACTGGGATCCATGCAGACCCTGACGCGAGATCAGCCGGTTTATCACAAAGATTTGCAGCGAGTGACCTATACCTTTGCTGAGGTGGCCGGGCGGGTACCGGCTGCCATTATTTATGACATAGATGCGGATCGGGATTTGCACGCTGGCTCGACAACACCGCGGCGTGACGTGAAACAGCGAACCTATTTTTCACCAGGCGGCGGGTTGGCCTGGCATTTGCCTGCTGGTGTAAACCTGA
>CBDUMB010000410.1:0-3525 GCA_965368205.1 uncultured Pseudomonadaceae bacterium
ACAGTCTGGGTCTGGTGACTTCTTCCGGCAGTCTGGGTTTACTGTTAGTGCCGTCAGTGCCGTTGATTCTTTATGGTGTAATTGCGCAGCAGCTTGATGTTGGTGAGCCCTTCACCATAGTTGATCTGTTTATTGCGGGCATTGGTCCGTTGCTGCTGATGTTGGGGCTGCTGACGGCATGGACGCTGTGGAAACATCGCGGCGGGGTAATTCCGCGTACGCCATTTACCTGGCCTAACGTCTGGCAGTCGGTTAAAGACGCGCGTTGGGAATTGCCTCTGCCTTTTGTTGTTCTGGGTGGAGTGTTCAGTGGTTTTTTCGCGGTCTCCGAAGCGGCTGCCGTCACAGCGTTCTACGTCTTGTTTGTCGAAGTTTTTCTTTATCGCGAGGTTTCCCTGCGCAAAGTGCCGCAGGTCATGGTGGAATCCATGGTCATGGTCGGGGGTATTCTGCTGATTCTGGGTATCGCGCTGGCATTCACCAATTTTCTCGTTGATGCGGAAATTCCGCAGAAGCTGTTTGAATTGATGCAGACCTATATCTCGAGCCCGTTGGGGTTTCTGTTGCTGCTGAATGTTCTATTGCTGGCGTTAGGTGCGATCCTCGATATTTATTCCGCTATCGTCATCATGGTGCCGTTGCTTCTGCCTGTGGCCGCCGGCTATGGCATTCACCCCGTACATCTGGGCATTGTCTTTCTTGCAAATATGCAGATTGGCTATTTTACGCCGCCGGTGGGTATGAATCTGTTTATCGCCAGCTACCGCTTCAACAAGCCGCTGCTTGAGCTTTATGCTGCAACCTGGCCGTGTATGGTGGTGCTGCTGGTCGCGCTGGGTTTCATTACTTATGTGCCGGCGTTGAGTCTGTGGTTTATACAGTAGGCAGACTCAGCTGACGTTTGTTATGGCGCTGGTCTCACGCATGAATGCGCTGGCTTCATCCAGCGGCAGGGCTTTGCTGAACAGCCAGCCCTGCGCGAACTCACAACGTTGTTCAGCAAGAAAATCAAACTGCTCCTGAGTTTCAACGCCTTCCGCAACCACTTCCATCTTCAGTTGATGCGCCATGGCGATGACGGCTCGGGTGATGGCCATGTCATCCGGATTGGATGGGATGTCCATAACAAAGCTGCGGTCGACCTTTACGGTATTGATCGGAAAACGTTTCAGATAATTCAGCGAAGAGTAACCAGTGCCAAAATCGTCAATAGCGAGGCTGAGCCCCAGGTCAGATAACCGCTGCAGGGTGATCTGCGCGGCATCAACATCCTGCATCAGCATGGTTTCGGTGATTTCCACCTCGATGTTTTTAGCATCCAGGGCGGTTTCGCGCAGGCTGCGGCGCATGGTGGCCACCAGGTTAGGGTCGCGAAACTGTCGAGGTGAAATGTTGATGGCTACTTTAACCGGGCGGTTGTGTTCGGTCGTCAGGTGCTGACAAGCTCGACAGGCTTCTTCGATAACCCAGGTGCCAATGTCGATGATACTGCCTGTTTCTTCGGCAACCCCGATAAATTCGTCAGGACCCAGTAAACCTCTTTCAGGATGATTCCAGCGAATCAGGCTTTCAACGCCGACAACTTCGCGGCTGGTGATATCAATTTTCGGCTGATAGTAGAGTTCGAATTCACCGTTGTCCAACGCCTGACGAATTTCATATTCGGTGCGCAATCTTTTGGCTGCATTGATGTTGAGGTCTTCAGAATAGAACTGATAGTTGTTGCGTCCACGTTCTTTGGCTTTGTACATCGCAAGATCAGCGTTGCGCATCAATTCATTCGGGTCTACCGAATCACCCGGGATGACGGTGATGCCGATACTGGTGGTGACAATCAGCGGGTGGCCGGATACATGGATCGGCTCTCTCAGGTGATTGAGGATTTTCTGCGCGACAACACCGGCATCTGTTGGAGAGCCGATTTCAGCCAGTAGAATCGTAAACTCATCACCGCCGGTTCTGCCTACGGTATCTTCGGCGCGGACACATTGCTCCAGTCTTGCGGCCACTTCGCGTAAGAGATGGTCGCCGATCTGGTGTCCAAGCGTGTCGTTAACGCGCTTGAAATTATCGAGGTCAAGGTACAGGAGTGCGCTGGAGGTCTCGGCACGACGGCTGTGTTCAATGGCGTGATCGAGGCGCTCGTGAAACAAGCGTCGGTTGGCAAGGTCGGTGAGCGTGTCATAAAACGCCATACGTTCCATACGCTGCTGGCTGCGCTTGATGTCCGAGATGTCAGCGATCTGGACAATGTAGTACTGCCCGTCGCCAGAGCTGTTCTGCTGCAGGACAACATGAAAGTTGGTCCATATCTCCAGACCGTCGCGACAGATCATGCGGCGTTCAGCACGGTCTGTGTTGATTTCTTTGACGGTCAGTGAATTGAGTTTATCTTTCAGGGCTGCGCGATCTTCAGAAGGCACCAGTCGTGAAATATGAATGCCGAACATGTCTTTTTCATCGTAGGCCAGCAGGTCTGCTGCGGTGCGGTTCGACTGGGAAACGCGACCCTGCATATCGACCAGCATGATGCCGATAGGGGCATTCTCAAAAATACCGCGGAAGCGTTCTTCACTGCTGCGCAGGCGTTGTTCGGTAATACGTTGTTTGCTGACGTCTTTGGCAATCACCATGATGTGGGCTTCACCCGACAACTCAACAATTGTGGCGGATATCAGCGAAGGTACGCTTTCACCTGATTTGGTGATAAACGAAACGGCTCTGTTGGCTAACACGCCCTCGCTGCTTAAAATCTCCGCAGCCGCTGCCATGTCGTCGGTATTGATGAGCTGCTGCATTTCATAAATCGATTGGCCGATGATTTCTTCCCGAGCGTACCCACTCCGATGCAGGATGGCGTCATTCAGGTCTGTAACAACACCGTCGTTGGCTCTGAGAATGACAATACCGTCCGGGCTTTGACTGAACACTTTTTCGAATTTTTCTTCGGATTCAATCAGCGCAGCTTCAGCAGAAATACGTTTGGTGATGTCGCGGCCGGTGCATAACATGCACAGCTCGTTGTCTATCTCGACGTAGCGTAGCGATATTTCAACGTGGACAATGGCCCCGTTTGCAGCCCGCAGGGTGGTTTCATAGTCAATCACTTCGCGCTCGTGACGGGCTCGTTCAATGACCGCATCGCGTTCAGTTTTGTTAGCCCAGAAATCCAAGTCGATTTCCAGCACACCAATAGCATCTTCGCGTTTGTAACCTAACAGACGGCTGAAGCCGTCGTTGAAATCCATCACCATTGTGTCGACAGCCCGGATCAGCAATATCGCGTCCGGTGTGCCATGAAAGACCTGAGAAAATCGTGCCTGAGTTGCTTTAGATTCTGCCAGGGCTTTCAGGTGACGTTCGACCATACTGAAGATAACCGCATATCCTGGTATTTCCGGTGCCGAAAGGCGAACAATGTGCGCGCTGGCTGGCGTATCGTCGCTATCAGCAAGCAGCACATTACGCATGGCGACTTCATTGCGATTTTTCTGGCTGAACTGCTGCATGCTCTTCATGAAGCTG
>CBDUMB010000411.1:0-3521 GCA_965368205.1 uncultured Pseudomonadaceae bacterium
GCCGGGATTTGAAATTCTCAGAGCTGAGACAGTAGAGCGGTCAGTGGTTGTTGAACCAGGTCATCAGCATGACAGTCAGGGCACTGCACTGGATACGGTGGTGGTGGCGCAGCGTCGCTCGAATTAACCAGGCGGACGTCAGGAGATATTAATGACGGCTTACAGCAATGAATTGAATCTTGTCTATACCGCATCGTCTGCATCGTCGTTGCAGCCATTTGAGGCAGCGCTGACGTCTTATCTCGGTGCGCGTACAGACGTCATGGAGATTCTCGATGGTTTGCAAAGTACAGACCCTGAGATGTTCATGGCCCGGGTGTTTCGCGGCTATCTATTGAAACTCGCCGGGCATCCGCAGTTCAGCGATGCGCTCACAGGCCTGGTGAAACAGCTTGATGGTCAAGCTTCTGCCCAGGCGCTGACCACGCGGGAACAGATACACCTGCAGGTTCTGAAATTCTGGATCGAAGATCAAAGTGCAGCCGCGTTGTCTCTGCTTGAACAAATGCTGACAGAACATCCGCTGGATATGCTGGCCCTGCGCATAGCGCACTATCTGCATTTTTATGACGGTAGCGGCGCAGCCATGAGTGCGTCCACCGGGCGTGTGTTGAGTGCATGGCCCCAGGATCATCCCCATTATCCGTTTCTGCAGGGTATGCATGCCTTTGGTCTGGAAGAATCGGGCGACTATGAACAGGCGCTGGCGTTAGGCCGGGATGCGGTGCAGGCCAACAGCCAGGACATCTGGGCGACACATGCCGTGGCTCACGTGTATGAAATGCTGGGTGAGTATGATCAGGGCTTCAACTGGTTGACACAAACCGAACCTGGCTGGAGAGACACGAATAATTTCCGTTACCACGTGATCTGGCACCAGGCGCTTTTCTGCCTTGGGCTTGGTGAACACGACCAGGCGCTTTCTATCTACGATAACCAGCTGGCAGACAGTATCACTGATGATTTTTACCTGGATATCTGCAATAACGCGGCTTTGTTGTGGCGCCTGGAATTCCTGGGTGTGGACGTCGGGGAACGCTGGCAGCCGCTAGTAGATATCTGCGCCCGTCACTGCAACGACCGCGAATTACTGTGTGCTAATCTGCATTATCTGAGTCCGCTGGCGGTCACCTGCGCACCAGCGCTTGAACCCGCGCTTGAAAACCTGTCCGACTGGGCACAAGGCTCTACGGACCAGGCCGTATTGTGTCGTGAGGTAGGGGTTGCGTTGGCTCAGGCAGTGGCCCAGGCGCCACAACAGCCGGATGCTGCGTTGGAACCGCTGCTGGCGGTTAAAGATGAAACTTATCGCATCGGCGGCAGTAAAGCACAGCGTGATTTGTTCCGTCTGTTGGGTCGTCACGCTGCTGTACAGGCAGGCCGCGGGGAACTTCTGGCCCAGTTAAGCTGAAGCTGGTCAGCTACCTGGCACACTGCTACATTGTCGTCGTTGGATCTGGGTAAACCCTCGTATGTTAAATTTCCCTCAGCCGCCGAAAAGCTACAGTCATGTCTTCTTAGAAGACACGGACCGCCCTTTGGCGGAGAAAATCAATCCGAATCTGCGTTATGCAATGTTTTCAACCATTGCCACTGGCGGCAAGTCGCTGATCAAATCCTGCAAAGACTTACATCTGTCCAGAGTGGTTTGTTATAAAACTCTGCGTCCCGAATTTGCCAAGGATGAAATAGAGCAGCGCAGACTGCTGCGAGAGGCACGGGTTTCTGCAATGTTGCAGCATCCAAATACGGTGCCTACCTACGAGCTGGGGCGCGATCGCGCCGGTAACTATTACTTCACCATGAAACTGGTACACGGATACACGCTCCGGGAGATTCTGGATTTTCGCGAACGATACGACTTAACTCAGTTGGTGGATGTCATCGTGCAGATCTGCCATGCGCTGGAATATGCGCATACCCATGGTGTTGTGCACCGAGACATCAAGCCTGAGAACATACTGGTTGGCCCCTATGGTGAGGTGCTGTTGCTGGATTGGGGTCTGGCCAAAGTCTGGAATGCTGACGGATCCACCAACACAGAAGCCACGCAGATTGATCTAGACCCTGCAGCTAACCCCTCGTTAACGTCCAGAGGTGCGTTACAGGGCACAGCGTCTTATATGTCGCCGGAGCAGATTCAAAGAGACCCGAATATTGATGCGCGTACAGATGTGTACAGCATCGGCGCGGTGCTGTACGAAATTCTTTGCGGTTCGACAACCTCCGGTCTTGACCAGGTTGACAAGATCGTCAACGCAACACTTTATGACGAACCACCCAAACCCTCAACGGTGAGTGACATACATGTGCCTTCGCTGTTGGAGTATGCCTGCATGCAGTGCCTGCAGAAGAACCCTGATAACCGTCTGGCCTCCATTTCCGAATTGCTGCGGTTATTGCAGGAGGACTGGCAAACCGACCTGGTGCCTACTGAATAAACGGGAGTAGTTCTTGAAAACCTGGCAGTTCCTGATTGTGATTCTGGTGCTCATCCTGATGGCGGGTGGCGGTTACCTTTACACCCAGGTTCGTGCGTTGGAGGTTGAGCAACTCAGTGATGACCTCTGGGTATTGCGTGGTTTTGGCGGCAACACGGCGGTGCTTAGAACCCGGGCAGGTACGGTGGTTGTGGATACCATGACCTTTGGCATTCAAGGCGATCATATCCGTGAAACGGCTCGTGAGCTGACAGGTATGCCAACGGTGATGGTTATCAACACGCATTACCACCTCGATCATACCCACGGGAATCCTGCATTCGAGCCAGGCACCCGGGTCCTGTCTACCGAACGCACGCTGAAGTATTTACTCACGGTGGATGCAGATTTCTGGCAGGGTGGGGCCGCTGAACTGATGCCCAACGAGACATTTTCAGATCGGCAGACACTGTTTGTTGGTGATAAAAAAATTGATCTGGTCCACCCTGGTCCAGGGCATACCGATGGTGATCTGGTGGTGATTTTTGTGGATGAAGGTGTGGCTCATCTGGGTGATCTTTTCTTTAATGGTCACTATCCGAATATTGACCTCGAGGCTGGGGGTACTGTGCAGGGTTGGCCGGAGACTCTGGATAAGGTGCTGGCGTTGAACTTTGACCGGGCTATTCCCGGCCATGGTGCAACCACGGACCGAAATGGCATTCGCGCTTTTCAGCGCTTTCTGCAGCAGTTGGGCGATATTGGTCAACAGGCGGCTGCTGAAAACTGGACGTTGGATCAGGTCAGGTCAACCCAGGCACTTACCGAGGATGCCGGTTATGAGCCCATTGAGTTTATTGTCTCCCTGGGTCTCGACCGCGGCTTCGTTCTGCAACGAGCCTGGGAAGAGACCACCGGACAATTTGTCAGGCACCTCAATACTGCAGGTGCCCCTTAATTTACAGTTAGAAATGTTGCTTATTCGGCAGGTCCATCGCTATCTGCAGCAGCTGCGTTCATAGCGTCCGCTTCGAGTACCCGCGCACCGCGCAATATACCGCCGAGGGCGTAGTTACCTTCATGGCAGGCGTACTCATAAAC
>CBDUMB010000412.1:0-3520 GCA_965368205.1 uncultured Pseudomonadaceae bacterium
CAAAGCCTGACCATTCATGGGAGCAAGCAAAACTTCACTGTGGGGATGCCAGCTGAACTCGGTAAAGCCATGGTTGAACTGGCGACGTCGCTCTCGTTCAGCGCGTTCGGCATCAGTCAGCTCCGCGACGTTGAGGCTTTCGCCTTGCAGCAAACGTGCATCAATCCACTCTTCATGTACTCCTGTTTGCAGGTTGACGCGCCACAGATCCATGCGCTCGCGGTCATCTTCGGCCGCCCGGCGATAACAGGCAAATTGACCACAAGGGGAGAATTTCAACTCACCGGGCAGCCCACCTGTTAGCGGTGGATCACTAAACAGTCGCTCCGGAGTAAGGCGATCGATGCTCATGTGCTGATGTTCTTGAATGCGTTACGGGTCAGGTTTTCTACACCGTCTGCGAGCACCCTGACATTGTCTTCAATACGAATACCGCCATAGCCTTGCAGGGCATCGACAACGTTCCAATTGATCAGATTGCGCTTTTGTCTGTCTGCTTTTGCATCCGTCAGTAATGACTGAATGAAGTACAAGCCCGGCTCGATGGTAAATACATGATCCAGATCGACAGCTCGGGTAAAGCGAAGGTTTGGATACTGTTCTGGCGGTGGAGCACTGTTACCTTTATCGTCCGCCAGGTGGCCACCCACATCATGTACCTGCAGTCCTAACAAATGCCCTAAGCCGTGGGGGCAGAAATCTTCAGTAACGGCGTCCTCAAAAGCCTGCTCCGGGCTGCAGCTGACGAGATCAGCATCAGCCAGCACCTGTCCCAGTTGTTGGTGCATCTGCACATGCAGGTCGGCAAAAGTCATACCCGGCCTGACACTGTCAATCAGTGCCAGTTGGTGCGTTTCCATGGCATTAATCAGGTTTCTGAACAGCTCATGATCAGCCCCCTTAGCGGCATAAGTTCTGGTGATGTCAGATGCAAAACCCCGGTAACTACCACCGGCGTCAATCAACAGGCTGCGGCAGGGTTCCGGGACCGTGCGATCCTGGAATTGATAGTGCAACACGCTACCGTGTTCATTCAGGGCAACAATGTTTCCGTAAGGAAGATGAACCTCTGATTGCTTCGAACCAACGAGGTAGGCCATATGGATGTCAAACTCACTGCCACCCTGGTGGAAACAGGCCTCTGCGGCAAGATGACCAGCGGCACCTATGTCACTGGCGATGCGCATTACGGCAAGCTCGTAGGTTGTTTTATGCGCGCGATGGAAATGCAAATAGGCAGTTAAGGCGGCTGGGTTGGCCTCGCCAAAAGACTCATTCGACCCATCTTCGGGTCCAATGAACGCCATTGTATCGCCAGCTTGCACGTGCTGCTGGCAGGCATTCAAAAGCTCCGCCGGTTCCGCAAAAACGCGTATATCCAGAAAAGGCGCCAGCGTTTCCGGTAATGGTGAGTGGGCGTGCCAGTAATCTGTAGGCTGGTGCAGGAACAGCACCGGTTTATGTCCGGGTCGTATCAGTAATCGCGCGCCTGGATTCAGGAATTCTGGTGCTACCCACTGTGCCAGGTAGGGGTTCGGTTTGAAGCGGGGACCGTGATCGTCCTGGAAATCAAAAATGGCTTCACCGGCACTCAGCCAGGCACCATCAAACTGATGTTGCTCAAGGGCCCGGCTCCAGTGACTTTCAAGGTGCCGGATGTGATCAGCCAGGTGTTGGTCTGGTTCAGCAATCTGTGCTGTGGTCTGGTCAACGGTGATGGTAGCGCTCCTCTGGTTCATAAAGGTGTGAGTGTAAGACGGTGGCGGGAAACCCGCCAGAGAGCTTTTCGCAAACCACGTGCCGTGATAGATTCGCTGCTCGTTTTTCTAAGGGGATACTGATGGGAGCATACGCATATGTGGCGCCTGCAACGGTGGATGCACTTGTTGCCGTGCTTGATGAACACGTCAAAAGCGGCGAGCGCGCTCAGGTCATTTCCGGCGGCACCGATCTGCTGGTGCAGATGCGTTCTCTGGACAAAACCCCGCGCACGATTGTCGACATCAAAAAACTGGCGGAAACCAACCGCTGCGAAATCGGCGATGCTGAAATTTATATCGGCTCAGCCGTCAGCAGTGCCCTGATGAATGAAAATATGGCGCTGCATAAACTGTTGCCAGGTCTGCTGGAGGCTGCGGATTTGATTGGCTCTACGCAGATTCAGGGCCGCGCCACCATTGGCGGCAATCTGTGTAACGCAAGTCCGGCAGGTGACAGTATCCCGGCAATGATTGCCGTGGGTGCGGTATGTGATATTACCGGTAGTTCGGGTCCGCGCAGCGTACCGGTGGAAGAATTTGTGGTTGGTGTGGGCAAGAATGCGCTGGCGCCAGGCGAGGTGCTCCTCGGTTTGAAAATTCCGGTCCCCGGACCGCGGCAGAGTAGTGCTTATTTGCGTTTCATCCCGCGAACCGAGATGGACATTGCTGTTGCCGGTTGTGGTGTCAGTCTGACCCTGGACGATAAAGGTGTTTGTACAGCTGCTCGGGTTGCCATTGGTGCGGTGGCGCCAACCGCTCTGCTGGTCCCTGCAGCGGCAGATGCGCTGATTGGCACGACCTTGGATGAGGCAGCCATTCATGCTGCCGGCGAGGCGTGCACTGCTGCAGCTTCCCCGATTTCGGATAAACGCGGCACCATTGAATACCGCAAAAAAGTGGTGGCGGTCCTCGCTCGACGCGCGACTGCAATTGCTAAACAAAGAGCTTTGGGAGCCTGAACCATGTCAAAAATGCATGTCACAAGTCGTATTAATGGGGAAGCACGTGAGTTTCTTTGTGACCCCAATCAAACCCTGCTGGACGTCCTGCGAGATGAACTCGGTTTAACGGGCACCAAAGAAGGGTGTTCTACAGGTGATTGTGGTGCCTGTTCCGTGCTGGTCGACGGACGCCTGGTCTGTTCCTGTCTCATGTTGGGTGCTGAAGCCCAGGATAAGCTTGTCGAAACCATCGAAGGCATTGCCGGTGATGAGTTGCATCCCATTCAACAGAAATTTCTTGAACATGCAGCTTTGCAGTGCGGTATCTGTACGCCTGGTTTCATTGTTGCCACCAAGGCGCTGCTGGAGAAAAACCCTGATCCTGACGAAAAGACGATTCGCTACTGGTTAGCAGGCAATCTTTGCCGTTGTACGGGTTACGATAAAATTATCCGCGCAGTTCAGGACGCGGCTAAAGACCTTGCCCACCCGGCTTAACTGCACGTGGCTAAGCTTGTCAACGTAGGGTCGCTGTGCATCGATCTGGTCTATCCGGTGCCCTCTATTGTAAAAGCGGGTGAAACACTGGCCAGTGGTGCTCGCCAGGTGTTCCCTGGCGGTAAAGGCTTAAACCAGTCGATTGCGGCAGCCCGTGCCGGCGCTGAAGTTAAACACTTTGGTGCTGTGGGAGAGGACGGCGATATGCTGCTTGAGCAATTGCAGCGCGAAGGTGTAGACACGACGGGTGTACAGCGCCTCACGGGACCCTCTGGTCAGGCCATTATCCAGGTGGATGCCCAGGGGCAAAACGCAATTGTC
>CBDUMB010000413.1:0-3511 GCA_965368205.1 uncultured Pseudomonadaceae bacterium
AAGAGACGTATACCAGCAGCGCAAAACTGGCCGCATGGGATTCCGGAAAACCGTAGTCGCCAAACCCCTTGATCTGTTTAAATACACGTTGAGCAAAGGTTTTGTCATGCCCCCGGGCTAACATGCCATCCACCAGCTTTTTCTCAAACACGTCTAATCCGCCGCGCTTTTTCCAGGCAGCCATCGCTCGACGCAGCTGGTCTGCCTCGCCGGCACTGAAACCCGCGGCCACCATGGCCAGCTCAATCACCTGTTCCTGAAATATGGGTATGCCCAGAGTGCGTTCAAGCACCTGGCGTACAGCTTCGCTGGGATAATGTACCGGCTCAAGACCCTGACGGCGACGCAAGTAGGGATGCACCATATCCCCTTGTATCGGACCCGGGCGGACAATGGCCACCTCAATCACCAGGTCGTAGAAATGTTGCGGTTTCAGCCGGGGCAACATGGCCATCTGCGCCCGGGATTCAACCTGAAAAACCCCAACGCTGTCACCAGCCTGCAACATTTCATAGGTTTGTGGGTCTTCTGCGGGAATCTGCTCAACAGTTAAAGACGACCCGTTATAAGCATTGAGCACCTGCAGCGACTTTCGTATGGCGGTTAACATACCCAGGGCCAGTACATCAATTTTGAGCAACCCCAGGGCCTCAAGGTCATCTTTATCCCATTGAATGACTGTACGCTCAGGCATGGAAGCATTTTCTACCGGTACCAGCTGCGCAAGCGGGCCCCTGGAAATAACAAAACCGCCCACGTGTTGAGACAAATGTCTGGGGAAGCCCAGAATTTCGTTCACAAAATATAAAAACTGTTCAGCAACCAGACTCTCAGGATCCAGGCCTGCTGCCCGCAGACGTGCCGGAATCTCTTCTTTTTTATCCCACCAGGCCATGGATTTAGCCAGCAGATCGGTCACATCGGCACTTAAACCCAATGCTTTACCCACATCACGGATAGCGCTGCGTGGACGGTAACAAACCAGCGTGGCGGCCAGCGCCGCACGGTCCCGACCATAACGTTTGTAGATGTACTGAATCACTTCTTCACGACGCTCATGTTCAAAATCAACGTCTATATCGGGTGGCTCGTTACGTTCTTTAGAGACAAAACGTTCAAACAATAAGTGCATGCGGTCCGGGTCCACTTCAGTCACATGCAGGCAATAACACACCGCCGAATTAGCCGCCGAGCCGCGCCCCTGACAAAGAATATTCTGACTGCGGGCAAACTGCACAATGTCCTGCACGGTGAGGAAATAGTGTTCGTAATTCAGTTCAGCAATTAACCCCAGCTCTTTATCCAGCAGCTTTTGCATATCCGGTGGTATACCTGTCGGCCAGCGCTCCAGGGCACCCGCCATGGTCAGCTGGCGCAGGTAGGTATGGGGCGTAAGGTGAGGGGGCACCAGGTCTTCGGGGTATTCATAACGCAGCTCATCCATGGAAAACTGGCAACGGTTGGCTATCACCATGGTTTCAGCCAGCATCTCCGGCGCATAAAGTTGCTGCAGATCAGCCAGGCTGCGCAAGGTACGCTCAGCATTTGCAAAACCTCGCAGGCCAACGTCACTGACCTGAGTCTTTAAACGCACTGCAGTGAGCAGGTCCTGCAGTGGCTGGCGCTCAGGCTGATGAGTATGTACATCATTGGCCGCGACAACAGGCAGGTGCAAGCGCATGGATAACGTCAGCGCGTGCGCGGTTTTATCCAGATCATGCCCATCTCTAAACAATTCAAGTGCAATCCACAGCTCGGGGAATACTGTTTTTAAAGCTTCACCGATGATCATTTGCGTGCCGATCTGGCCAACCGGCAATATCCACAGCGCCAAACAGCCTTTTATACCCCAGCGAAAGTCATCCAGAGTAGCGGCGTATTCGCCCTTATTTGCACGCCGTCTGAGCTTGGATATCATCGCTGATAATTGTCCATACGTTGCACGATCAGGTGCTAACAAGACAACTTTGGCGCTAAGGGCTTCGGTATTGTCATCCGTTGTCGGTAGATTTATTTCGAACTCAGAACCGACAATTAATTTCATACCCAGGTCTTTGGCCGCGATGTGCGCTTTGACCAGGCCGGCGTAAGTACACTCGTCTGTTAGAGCAATGGCTTTGTAGCCCAGCATCTTTGCCTGTTTGACCAGTTCTTCAGGGTGAGATGCACCACGCAGGAAAGAATAGTTGCTCAGGCAATGTAGCTCAGCAAAAGCACAGGGCTGCGATTCAACGCGCTCGTGATAAGACTTATCCGAAGTAGCCATGCAAATACCATTGCGCCGAAGCATCTTCATAAACCCAGCATTGGGCACCCTGTTGGTGGCGGGCAATATAATAGTCGCGACAGACAGCTTCCCCCTGCCACCAGTGCGAAACAATGCGTTCCGGACCATGTAAAAGCTGCAACTGAGCGGGCGAGACACAGCGGGGTGGATCAAACAGCCATAGTGGCCTTCGACCGGACTGTTCTGAACCGTTATCTGTTAAGCGTGCGCTTTCGGCCCTAGGCTTGGTTTTCATGGGCCCGGTTTTCATAGACCTAGTTTTCAGCAGCTGGTGCGCGGGTACTGTTGTCCAGGCGGTTTCCGGACGATGCTGGGGCTGGCATTGAATGCCACGCACACTCTGATCACCCAGACGCGCAACCAACTCATCCACCATTGCCCCTAGATGACTGTTATTGGTGGTGGCCGGAGACAAGGTCTTGAACAGACTCTGGCTCGCTCCGGCCCAGGGTTGCACCCGCTTTGCAATCAAAGCCACGGTTAACACTTCACGCGGCAGTTCCGCCTGATCCAGCTTCAACTGACTGATTTTAAGCAACTCCTGACTGCTCTGCTTACCATTGGTGAAACGCAGCGGCACCTCTACACGCTCTTGTTGGTGACTGGAAAACACCCAGACCAGAGCCTCGCAGCCCAGCTGATGTGTGATCAGCCAGTGTTGTAATGCCTGTAACAGTTTGGACATGGGGCTGAAGGCATATTTGTGTAACGTATCTTTATCGCGAATAGGGTCTAACAGATGCAGGGCCTGGCTGAATGTTGCAGCAGGGGAGGTGGCTATACGCGGATCTGGCAGATGACCGGTTAACTGAGCCAGATAAGTCAGCAGCGGTTTGCCAAAACGCCGGCCCAACGATTTAGCGGACATGTTCAACAATGGGCCCAGAGCATAAATTCCCATATTGGCAAAACGTTCAACCACGTCTGCCTTGATACCGGCCAGTTCCAGCCCTGCATCTGCCAGAGGCACCTGGGCCAGGGTGCGTTGCCCGGAACGGGCCAGGGCAATAGAAGCCCAGGGGGTTGCCGCCACACGCACCACTGCCTGATGCCCCAGCTCATGACACAGCGCGCAGACCTGTTCACTGAGCTGCTCCGGATGGCCAAACAATTTTAAACTGGCGCCTATTTCCAGCAGCACACAATCTGGCGCTTGCACGCTGACATAGCTGCTGAAGCGATACAGCGTATCTGCCAGGCTGGTTAACTTCTTAAGTTCACTCT
>CBDUMB010000414.1:0-3509 GCA_965368205.1 uncultured Pseudomonadaceae bacterium
TCAACGCCAAATGCAGCTGGGTTTAATTCGCAGTAGCCGGTTCGGTCTTCGAACGCAGCTTTTTCGTCCAGTGCCCAACGAACACCAACGGTCAGAGCAAATTCTTCGTTAAAAGTGTAGGTGCCCTGGGTGTAAACCGCATAAGCGTCCGTATCGATTTCGTTCCAGTATTCGTACCAGGCGCCGGTAGGATCACCTTCCCAGCGACCAATCACCTGGGTGCCGACAGCTGCAGCGCCGCGTCTGGTGTGTGTGGCAGGTAAAAATGGATCAAAAGCGCCGTAGTTGGCTGGGTTCAGGAAACGTCCCTGACTTTCAACATCGCGGAACGCATAGTTCTGGATGCGATTGGCGTGGAAGTAGTACAAGCCGCTTGTGAGTTGGAGCTTTTCGCCCAGTTGCCAGAGCAACTGTAACTCGTGAGAGTAGGTTTCTACGGACTCAGTGACAGTTTGTCGCGGTTGCGCAAATGTGCCATTGGTATAGTCCAGATCGATATCAAACAGATAGTCAAAATCAGACCAGCCGCCAAGGTACTTGAGGGCCGTGGTTTCGCTGAGATCCCAGGTCAGGTCAAACTGCACACCATTCTGGTCGAAGGTTTCGAAGTTATCGCCATTGTTGGCAACCTTTGCATTGAGATCTTCAAGGTCCGGATCTAACGCAAGACCAAGACCGCCTAGTCCAAAACCTGGATTGGGCACTACTGAGTTTGCGATATCTACGCCTGGCCGGTTGTATCCACCGTATAGAGTTTCACCCGTAACAGGGTGCGTGAACGCGATAGCGCCAGGCGTTGCTGCGTCAACCGGGCGGATGCCGCGTGCGTAGTTTTCTGTGTTGCGCGTGGCGCGGTCGCCGGCAACGCCTTCAGCCACAACTGTGGACATACCAATGATGCGATCCGAGGATCGATCATTCCAGCGCACGTTGGCTTCCCAGTTATCAGAAATATTCCACTGCAACGCAACAGAATAGTTGGAGTCGTGGATGCTGTTGATGTCTTCGCTGCCCGCAAGGCCACCTTGTGAGCCGTCGCGGTCGCGATTCACGCCAACAATACGGTAAGCCAGTTTGTCATCGATGATGGGACCTGACAGAACGCCGTAGTATTCCTGCGCGCCAAGACTGCCGCCGAGTACCTTCAACTCACCTTCAAACTCGTAGGTGGGTTTGTTGGTGATGTAGTTCAACGCGCCGCCAATCGAGTTGCGTCCATACAGCGTACCCTGAGGGCCGCGTAGTGCTTCGATACGAGCGATGTCGTAAAGACCGTTCTCCGACGCGGCAATGCCGAAATCTTCGGAATAAACGCCGTTGTAGTAAGTAGCAACCCCCGGGTCACCGCCGACTGCACGGAAGTTGCGTCCCACACCACGAATACGAATATCGTAGGCGTCGCGCGTGGTCGCTGGAATGAAGTTAACAAGTTCGTCAGCGCCCTGAATGCCGAAGTCTGAGATCATATCTTCGCCAAAGGCGGTGATCGAGATTGACGTGTCTGAAACAGTAGACTCACGCTTCTCAGCGGTGACGACCATTTCTTCAATGACACGACGTTGTTCTTCAGCTAGGGCTTGATTGGCAAGCAGCATACACAGAAGTGCAGCCCCGCCAGTGCGGAAATAAGACATGTATTTACCCCTCCGATGTTCGTACGTACAGACACCTTTGCAAGCATGTGCTGTCGCCGAATCCAGTTTAATGGAGCCGGCACATATCCCCATACGTGCCGACGCCTTTAGGATTGACTATTTGTCAAACAGATGCAACCGCTCGTGTGTACGAAAAATGTTCGAAGAAAAGGGGCTTTTCGATGTGGAAAGGCAGGTACTAATGAGTACAAAGGGTACACAAAAGATGGTAGGCACGGTCAGATTCGAACTGACGACCCCTTGGATGTCGACCAAGTGCTCTAACCAACTGAGCTACGCGCCTAAAACCTAAAGAAAGAGGGTGCCACATTCAGCCTGATGACTGCCTGGGCGGCGCGTAGTTTAGCAACTCTGCTCAGCAGACCACAATAACTATTACCTTTATCCCTATTTAAGGTCGATGTCCTCAATCTGACCCAGAGTAACCTGCTCGATCTCGAACAGAGGGTCTGTTGCGATGACACTTGCGTGGGCGCTGATGTCATCCTGTACAACACCCGCCTCGCCAAACAGCGCGATATGAAACAGAGCCTCGCCTTCGTATACCAGCGGTAAATTATTCATACCAATGACAATCCCGTCGATGGTAGATGAAACACCTACTTCGGCGGAGGAAAAAGGCGAGGAGATAATGCCCAGCAGATCGCCAGTTTTCACCCTTGTGCCTAACTTAACCAGAGGTCGGAACATGCCGTCGCTGTTGGCGCGGAACCATTTACTGGAACGCGCAATATTGGGTTCGGTAGCTGCCGCCCGGTTGCGGCGGGCAGGTAACATACCCAGTCCGCGCATCGCGTTGGTAATGCCGCGGATACCCGTGACGATAGACGTTTCTGATAAACGCAGGGCTTCTCCTGCCTCGTAGGTCAATACCGGGATGCCGCGTTCGCCTGCCTCCGCGCGGAGCGTGCCCTCGATGAGACCGGCATTGATGATGACCGGAATCGAAAAGTCCATTGCCATCTTTTTAACTTCCGGGTTATCCAGGGCTGCGCGGATCTGCGGCAGATTGTCACGGTGAATGGCGGCTGTATGCAGATCAATAATATGGGTGCAGCGTGCGACGACGTCGGTGAAGAACAGATGCGCAACCCTCGACCCTAACGAACCACTTTCGCTGCCGGGGAAACAGCGGTTTAAATCCCGTCGATCGGGCAGATAGCGCGACTGATGAATAAAGCCATGCAGGTTAACGACCGGTACCAGTACCAGGGTGCCTTTTAATGACTTCAGCGTCTTTAGCGTGCGCAGTCTGCGAATGATCTCGATGCCGTTGAGTTCATCGCCGTGGATTCCGGCGCAAACCAACAAAGCCGGTCCTGGTCGCGAGCCGTGAATGACCTCCACGGTAAGGTCCAGTGGGGTGTGGGTATACAGGGCTGCCGCGGGAATATCGAACTGTAGTCGCTCTCCTGGGGCAATTTCCCGGCCTGCCATTTTAAAGGGTTCAGTCTTTACTTTGCTCATAGTGTTTCCGTTGGTAAAAATAAAGCTTGCAGGGCGGGCGGAAATGACGAGAATCGCGCCGCCATGAAAACCACCCTCAAATCTTTATTCAGCGTATTTCTGTCGCTGGCTATCCTACTGCTAGGTCACGGTCTGCAACAGACACTGCTGCCCCTGCACGCGCAGAATATTGGCTGGAGTCCTGCTGAAATCGGTCTGACTGGCGCCGCGTATTTTGGCGGCTTCATTCTGGGTTGTCTCTGCATGCCACGATTGATTGCCAATGTAGGGCATATCCGAGTTTTCACAGTCTGCACCGCGCTGGCGATTGCAGCCATCCTGACCCTCCCCAAATGGCAATACCTGCCGGTCTGGATAGGCATGCGTCTGTTAACCGGAGTCAGCCTG
>CBDUMB010000415.1:0-3506 GCA_965368205.1 uncultured Pseudomonadaceae bacterium
GCCAGCGTGGTGGCTTTTCGCGATTGCTTGCGGGCAGAAAATCGAAAAAGCGCCGTGTGCGCAGTAACGCTTCCAGATCATTCTCGAATGACAGATCGGCAACCCCGGATTTGCGCGTGTGAATGCTCGCACCGCCAAGTTCTTCCGGCGTGACAACCTCGTGGGTAACCGTTTTCACAACATCTGGTCCGGTGACAAACATGTAGGCAGAGTCTTCCACCATGAAGATGAAGTCTGTCATCGCGGGTGAGTAAACTGCACCACCAGCACAGGGTCCCATGATCAGGGACAGCTGTGGAATGACGCCTGAGGCAAGCACATTGCGCTGAAAGATTTCTGCGTAGCCCCCCAGCGAGGCAACACCTTCCTGGATGCGTGCGCCACCTGAGTCGTTCAAGCCAATAATCGGCGCGCCAACCTTCATGGCCTGATCCATGACTTTGCAGATTTTTTCCGCATGGGCTTCGGACAAAGCGCCACCGAAGACGGTGAAATCCTGACTGTAAACAAACACCAGCCGCCCATTGATTGTGCCGTAGCCGGTGACGACACCGTCGCCGGGGATTTTTTGTTCTTCCATGCCAAAATCGTGCGAGCGGTGTTCTACATATTTATCCCACTCTTCGAAGGAACCTTCGTCAAGAAGCACTGAAATCCGCTCGCGAGCGGTGAGCTTTCCTTTCAGATGTTGTTGCTTGATGCGGTGTTCACCACCGCCGAGCATAGCGGCATCGTGTTTTTCTTTGAGTCGGGCGATGATGTCTTGCATAGAAACTCCAGGTAGCAGTCAGCCTCAGCGGCGCAGCATGATACCGTTTGCAGCAATGGGCGGCTAGTTATTCGGCGTCAGCAGAGGTTTTCGCGACCTCATGGGCCTGTATATCAACGGCCACGTTTTTGAATGCCGGTGTGCGGCTGCGTGGGTCAACCTCTGAATTGACCAGAACGTTGGCCTCCGGGAAATACGCCAGCGTGTTGCCAGCGGGCAGGTCGAAAGGGACTAACCGCAAGGCAGTCATCTGACCGGTAGCTGAAGTGACATCGACCAGATCGTTCTCTTTGAGACCCAGCGCCCTGATATCCGCGATATTCATGAAGATGCACCAGCGGGATTTTGTGCCGCGATAGCTGTCTTCATTTTCATAGATCAGCGTATTGAACTGACCCTCGCTGCGCACAGTTGCCAGTCGAAACCCCCGCTCACAATTATGCTCGGGCAGGTTGTTGAGCGCAAAACACGCGCGTCCGCCGGGTCTGGAAAACTGTGGTGTTTTGAGCAGACGACCGTTGACGTGAAATTCTGCTTTGGCCACATCAATGCTGGCCAGGGGCTGCATGCCGGGTACCGTGGCGGCAATTGTCTGGCGGATCGACTGATGGGTCTGAAAACACTGAAAATCGAAAACAGCAGGGTCGATAATCTTTGAGGCGATACTTACGATAAGGTCAGTTTCGCTGCGCGGGCCGTCGATTCTATTGATGCCGCCGTCAGACAGGCGCACAAAATTGAACATGCTTTCCTGTGTGGTGGCCTGTTTTTCCTCGTCTCTTGCCAGTACCGGTAATACCAGGCTGGCGCCATGGTCTGAACCGTAAATATGGCTGCGATTCAGTGTGGTGGTGAGAAAGGTTTTGCTGTTAATTCTGTTCAGAGCGGCTTCTGCCCAGCTGCGATCAGGGCTGGCACTGAAGAGATTGCCGCCCATGATAAATGCGCTGTCCATATCACCTGCGGCAGCTCTGTCCAGACAGGCCATGGTGTCGAGTCCTGATTGGGTTGGCAGGTTGATACCAAGGTGCTGCTCAAGTGCATCAAAAACGTCCTCTGCCAGCACAGGTTTGACCCCGATGGTGCCAATGCCCTGAACATTGCTGTGCCCGCGCAGCGGCAGCAATCCCGCTGAGGGTTTGCCCACCATACCGCGCAGCAATGCCAGATTGGCCACTTCCTCCACGTTAGCCACACCGTGCAGATGATGAGTCAGTCCCATCCCCCAGGCAAAAACGACCCGTTCTGCCTGGCAATAGATCTCAGCGATGTGTTCTATACGCCTCCTGGGTACACCACTTTGAGCTTCGATATCTTCCCAGTTCTGGTGCTCTAAATTCGCCAGATAAGCGTCCGCATTTTCCGTGTGTTGGGCAAGGAATGCCTGGTCCGCGCCGCCTTTGGCGACAACGGCTTTGGCAATGCCTTTGAGCAGCGCAATATCACCGCCGATATGTGGCTGCAGATACTCCGTGGCTATGGCTGTGCCCCCGGCAATCAGGGATCGAGCACTTTTTGGCATCGCAAAACGTACCAGGCCAGGTTCTCTGGCGGGGTTGATCACAATCACTTCGCCACCTCGCTGCCGGCAGCCCTGCAACTGATAGATAAACCGCGGGTGGTTCGACGCAGGGTTTGCACCCAGCAGAATGATGCAGTCACTGTGTTGAAGGTCTGCCAGTTCTACTGTTGCTGTGCCAGTGCCAACGGTGGTGTGCAATCCTTCGGTGGTGGCCTGATGGCAGTAGTAGGAACAATTATTGACGTTGTTGGTGCCGTAGAGCCTCGCGAACAGCTGCAAAATGAAGCCTGCTTCATTTGACGAACGGCCGGATGCGTAGAAAAAACTGCGCTGAGGAGGTGTATGGCGAAGTTGTTCAACTGCTTTGTCCAGTGCAAACGGCCAACTGACTTCGGCATAGTGGTTGCTGTCTGCGGATTTGTAGATTGGATTTGCCAGGCGCCCTAATCGGGCCAGTTCACGTTCGTCGAGTTCGCGCAGGTCTGCCAGGCTGTGATTGAATATGGCGGACGGAATGGGTGGTTGCAGGTCGGTAGATTGAGCCTGCACGCTCTTGTTGCAAACGGATGGGAATTCGCCCAGTTCGTTGGTCATGCCGCCCAGCTGTCCACCCATGCCAAGACCGCAGGTTTTACACGTATTTTTACTGGTCAGCGCTTTCGAGGTTGCGCGCAACCCTGCCTGTTGGGCGGTGCGCAGCGTATACAACACTTTTTTCATGCCGCCGCCGGCAGCTGGCGGATGTGTTTTGCTCATCCGGGAATCTTAACCCGAAACGGTTAAGCTGTCCGTGTGAAGTGGCCTTACTCCTGCGCGATTCTCTGCAGGATGAAGTCGCTCACTTCCGCGCCGTGGCTGTTCTGCAGGAAATGACCTGCCTCAGGTATGGGGTCAAAACTTGCCTGCATCTGCGCGGCCCATTTTCTACCCCAGGCTTCGGTGAATACATCGTCACTACAGCCCCAGATAAAGTGGACCGGTTTGTTCCATTGCAACAACTGCTGGTACTGGTGCGCCTGGGCTGCGCCATTGCCATTGTCGTAACAGAGGCTGGGTTGTTCCATTGGTATAGAAAGTGGAAAGCGTCGGAAGCCGTTAAAAGCCTCGTCGGGCATGCCCCGATAGGGTGCGGAGAAGCCCTGATAAACGTCGGCAGCCGTGCCGGTTAAACCGGGGTCTTTACCCTGTGTCAGTGCTGGGAAAACCACCTCTCTG
>CBDUMB010000416.1:0-3504 GCA_965368205.1 uncultured Pseudomonadaceae bacterium
TGCTTAATGCCTTTGTTGGATATCTGCAGGCATTTTTTGGTGTTCACCGTGTAGTCATTATCTGCGCCGTTGCGTTTGTCATTGGGCTTATTGCCATTTGGGGCATTCTTGAATCTGTTGTTATTGCCAGCGTCATTACGCTGGTTGAGGTTATCGGCTTGCTGGTTATTGTCTGGGTCAACATGCCGGCATTAATGACCCTGCCTGAACGCTTGCCGGAGTTGATTCCGCCGCTGCAGGGGTCCGCCTGGTATGGCATATATCTAGGTCTTGGCCTTGCCTTTTATGCGTTTATTGGGTTTGAAGATATGGTTGATGTGGCGGAAGAGGTAAAAGATGTGAAACGCAATCTGCCTCTGGCCATTCTGCTGACGTTGGTGCTGACAACCGTATTGTATGCGCTGTTAATGACGGTAGCGGTTCTGGCGCTGCCACCAGCCACACTGGGCAGTAGTGGTGCGCCTTTGCGGGCGCTCTATATTGCGGGTACGGGCGGGTCAGCAGATTACATCAGTATTGTGGCTTTGTTTGCCATCATCAACGGCGCATTAATACAGATCATAATGAGTTCAAGAGTCTTGTATGGGTTAGGTTCCAGGCGTCAGCTGCCCAGTATTCTGTCGAGTGTGAATGCGCGTACGCGAACACCTGCTGTGGCAACCACTGTTGCGGTTTGCCTGATGCTGACCTTCGCGCTGATTGGCAGTCTTGCGTTTCTTGCTCAACTCACCTCAACTATCATTCTGATTCTCTTCACGCTGGTCAATACCGCTCTGGTGAGAATCAAACTACGGGAAGTGCTTGTTGAAGACGTCCTTAACCTGCCCATCTGGCTGCCTGTTTGTGGTGCGATAGCGAGCGGGGGTGTTGTCCTTGCCCAATTCTATAGCCTGCTGTTTTCGCCCTAGTTGAAATGGTAAGGGGTACTTACATGAGACTGGCAGTGCCTGACGCGTCATTGATTTCAGCCTGCGTCGCCAGGAGAATTCAGAGGTATGGTCATGACATCCGTGTCGACACGGCTGAGGATGTTTTCCGCGGTGTTACCAATCAGGTAGCCTGCCAGCCCGGTTCGCGCTTTTGTGCCCATCACCAGCATGCATGCTTTAGTGGATTTCACCAGCTTTTCTATGACAGTACCGGTGGCGCCTTCGCTGGTATGGACGTTGTACTCATCGATATGTAGTGCCTGGCATAAGGCATTGATGGCCGCTCGGCTTTCATCCGCCATTTCGTCCCTGAGGCGCTCATAGTTTTTTACCGTGGCTACCTCGTTTATCCATACACTGAGCGGGGGATAGACGCAGACAATGTGCAGGGTGCCGCCGATCGCTCGGGCCAATGTGCTGGCATGCTCCAGCACATTACGATTCAGGTCCGCGTGAGCATCATCAAACACGTCCACTGCTGCAAGAATTGTAGGATTTACTGGCCAGGCTCTGGCGCGGGTCAGCAGCACGGGTACCTTTGCATGACGAATAAGATTCCAGTCTTCTGCAGTGTGAGGATACAGTGCGCCGTTGTTTTCGCCGCGAGGTTTGAAAATCAAATCTGCCTGCTCTGCGTCCGCGGCGTGCAGAATCCCTTCCCAGATATGTTTATGCCAGATCGTGGCACTTTCAATTTTAAAATCTGCCAGACCAGCCTGTTGCACAGCATCTGCAAGCAGGGGTTCTTCTGCTTCCAGAACAAACGTTTTAAGTTCAATGGAACCATCTATGTATTTGCTTTTGAGATCTGCCAGACCCTCGTAAACGACCCTGACTACCTGGAAGTGAACATCGGCTGAGTCCGATTTACACAAAGCGGTCGCTTTGCTTAAAACAGGCCCTGCGTCTTCCAGATTCTGCAAGGCAACTAAAACGTTTTTGTACATTGATCAAGCTAACATAAGTTATTAGTCAGACAAGATTAGATGAGTGTGCTGAATTTGGGCTATTGGGAGATTCCCGTAAGCGCTTGCGGTGAATCGCGAAAAGCGCAGCAGTCCTGGTAAAAAATGAGCCAGGCCTGCGCCAGGGGCTCACGCAGTTTATCCGCCCGCCGCTGTTGTTTCTGATAGAACTTGTCGAGGGAGGAATTTTTCCTGCCTGATTTATCCGCGGGGAATTTCCGAATCATCGATCTGGCCAGTTCGGTGTCCTGATAGTCACCCAGAAGTGACTGCAGCTTTTTGGCTGCCTCTGTCAGTCGGTCGATGTCTGCATTAACACCGGCGAAAGTGTCCAGCTGATAACGCAGTTTCTTCAACGCGATACGCACGGTATGAATGTCGTCCGCATTGGAGAACTTGTGGAGTTGGATACCCGTATCAAGCATGTCTGCAATCGCGGTGGGTAGAACGTGAGCGAGGTGTTCTCTTACGCTGTGGGTCTCAGCGTCGCGGCTGCTGTGGATCTGTTGTATAACGTTGAGCAGATGGCTATGCAGAGTATAGAAGTCTTCTGTAAGGGTTTGCTGCAACTGTCGCTGGCGCTTTGCCTGTTGCCTGCACAGGAATTTCTTATACGCTGGCCATTTTCCTCGAGAAAAATTTGACGCCAATTGAGCGTGATGGACGTCGAGGTCGCGTACTTTGCCCAATGCCCTGGTAAGGCGCTTCAGTTCAGGCTGCAATACAGCATCACCTGATGGGGGCATGACATCGCTGAATAAATCCAACGCTGCGCGGGTTCTGCGTGTGGCAATCCGCAGTTGGTGCACACCTTCGGGGTGTACCGCTTCAAATGCAAACGGCTCGTGGGCAAGCAGCGTATCTGCACATTCCTGAAGCGTTATGACAGCATGTTTGCGCCAATGTCGTTCTGCGGTTTCAATCACCGATTTCGCCTGCAATGAAGGCTGTCTGTCTGGATAAGGTGCGTACACGCCGCGTCGCAGTTTGGCCATTCTGGATGGGTGCAGGTATTTCTCCCCACGCGCGATTAAATTGACGTGATGCAGCAGGGTTTCGTGCCCCTCCAGGAGTTCGAATTCAAATTCAACATAACCGTTTGTAAGCTGGGCACTGCTGACCCTATCTACAGCCCACTCAATGGATGTCGTTTTGTCGCTTGGGTGGGTGAGCTCAAACAGTCTGCGTTGGCTGTGCTGTTGATGGACAGGTTCAAGATCAGCTGCTGCAATACCCAGCGACTGCAGTTGGTTGCTGATGCGACTTTCCGCGGGGATGCTGATGTCCGATTCGGTATCTGCGCGTTTGTTGTTGTAGGTATATTCTGTTTCTCTACGTTTGAACGTAGCCCCTGTTGCCGCGCCGGATTTTAGAGTCAGGGTTGTCTGGCCGGAAGTGTTACGCCGTCGCAGTGACCAACCGACCTGCTCCAGGTCGCGGTTGCCTGTATCAAAATAGACGTCGTCTATGCTCTGCTGGCCTTGTTTACCTGACGAGAAGCCAAAATCCTTCAGTTTCCGGTAGAGTTTTTTCTGCGCTGGCTTGCCGCCCATGCCGTAGCGGACAAGGAACTTCAATTCCAATTCGGTTTTTGTTGAGTCAAGGTTATG
>CBDUMB010000417.1:0-3498 GCA_965368205.1 uncultured Pseudomonadaceae bacterium
CGAAAAAGTGCTCACCACCTCTCAGGACTGGTGGCCGGCAGACTGGGGTCACTACGGTGGTCTTATGATCCGTATGGCCTGGCACAGTGCTGGCACCTATCGTATCCATGATGGCCGTGGTGGCGCCGACGGTGGTCAGCAGCGCTTTGATCCGCTCAACAGCTGGCCTGACAATGTGAGCCTAGACAAGGCGCGCCGTCTGCTGTGGCCGATCAAGCAGAAGTACGGGCGCAGTTTATCCTGGGCGGATCTCATGATTCTGGCAGGTAACGTATCGCTCGAATCCATGGGGTTCGAAACGCTGGGTTTTGCGGGCGGTCGTATCGACGACTGGGAGGCAGACCTGGTGTATTGGGGACCGGAAACCAAAATGCTCAGCAACGATAAACGTTACGAAGGTGGGGCGTTGGAAAAGCCGCTGGCAGCCGTGCAGATGGGCCTCATTTATGTGAATCCGGAGGGTCCGAATGGCAACAATGATCCTGTTTCTGCAGCTGCTGATATCCGTGAATCTTTCGGCCGCATGGCCATGAATGATGAAGAAATTGTTGCACTCATTGCTGGCGGGCACACCCTGGGCAAGGCGCATGGGGCAAGACCTGCGGATTGTCTTGAAGCCGAACCCGGTGCGGCGCCGGTTGAAAATCAGGGCCTCGGTTGGAAAAACAACTGCGGTAAAGGTAACGCTGAAGATACGATGACCAGCGGTCTGGAAGGCGCCTGGACGTCGACGCCGACTGCGTGGTCCATTCTGTATCTGGATAATCTCTTCCGCTTCGAGTGGCAACAGGTCAAGAGTCCAGCTGGTGCAACACAGTGGATTCCCGTGGATGAAGCCGCCGCTGGCCTGGTGCCTGATGCCCATATCGAAGGTAAAAGAAACGCTCCTATCATGTTTACGACTGATCTGGCGCTGAAGGAAGATCCCGGGTTTCGAGAGATCGCGGAGCGCTTCTGGAAAAATCCAAAAGCGTTCGACGAGGCCTTTGCGAAAGCCTGGTTCAAGCTCACCCATCGTGATCTGGGTCCACGCAGCCGTTATGCCGGCAGCGAAGTTCCAGGCGATGTGTTTGTCTGGCAGGATCCTGTGCCCGAAGCTGATTACACCCTTATTACTGACCGCGATGCTGCCAGGCTTAAGAAACTGATTTTGAAATCAGGCCTGACTGTGCCGGAGCTGGTGCGCACGGCCTGGGCTTCAGCCTCTACCTATCGGGGTTCCGATATGCGCGGTGGCGCCAACGGCGCGCGTGTCCGTCTTGCGCCGCAATCCGGCTGGGCCGCTAATAGGCCTGAAGAGCTGTCAAAGGTGTTAAAAACGCTGACCGGTATTCAGGAAGATTTCAACAGCTCTGCTGCCGGGGACAAACAGGTTTCTCTCGCGGATCTCATTGTGCTCGGTGGTGCAGCAGCCATTGAGCAGGCCGCCAAGGCGGGCGGTCACCAGGTTGAGGTGCCGTTTACGCCTGGCCGCACGGATGCGTTAGCGGAGATGACCGATCAACGGTCTTTCGCAGTGCTGGAGCCCCATGCCGATGCTTTCCGCAATTACTATGCCGCGGAGGCTTACGCAGCACCGGCAGAGATGCTGGTTGAGAAGGCTGATTTGCTGACCCTGACCATCCCCGAGATGACCGTGCTCGTTGGTGGCATGCGTGCACTGAACGCTAATACAGGCAGGATGCAACACGGTGTGTTGACTGACGCGCCGGGCACCCTGACAAATGATTTCTTTGTCAATCTGCTCGACATGGCCACCACCTGGTCGAAAGCAGGTACACAAGGCCTGTATGAGGGCCGGGATCGTACAACCAATGAGGTTAAGTGGAAGGCAACGACGGTAGATTTGATTTTCGGCTCAAATTCCGAGCTGCGTGCTGTGGCAGAGGCTTATGCTGCGGAAGAAGACCTGTTCATCGAAGACTTCGTCTCCGCCTGGCATAAAGTGATGATGCTGGATCGTTTTGATGTGAATTGAGATCAGCGCGACACTGTGAAGGGTGATGTCGCGCTGAAACATAATGGTTGGTGTTGACGAAACTAAGGTCGGCCAGGAATTTTCTCTTCACACACCGCGTAGCCTGCATCTGTTGGGATGCACACATACATGCCATCATCCCGCTTTTCGGTCCAGGGCAGAATCGGGATGACCGGCGTCGCCTGAGCGGCTGCGATAGAGGCTTCCGGAGTTCGCGTGGTGGCCAGTCGTTCGATGTTCCGCAACGTAGGGAAGATGATGGTTTTGGTACCCGCCTTGGCTTCGTCCAGAGCGTCCTGGGGTTGGATCCAGACAGAATCAACAGATTCATAACCATCGTGCAAAGCAATTTGATCTTCAGGGGCTAACGCCAGGTAAAAGTGGGTATCAAAGCGCTTTGGCATGCCTTCCGGTGTAATCCAGTGCGCAAAGTGCACCAGGGTATCGCAGGCCAGGGTTAACTGGTTGCTTTGCAGAAAATCAATCAGGCTCAACTCGCCACTGTTCAGCGGCTCCCGATATTGATCCAGGGTGGCAACAAGTTCAGCGTTGACCAGTTCCTGACTGCCTTTCTCCCGCGCCAGCAGCACGCCACACTCCTCAAACGCTTCGCGAATGGCACTGACCTGAATAGCGCGCATATTCCGGTCACTGTCCTGGCCATTCAGCCAGGGCAACAGGTTCTCGTCGAAGTCCTGTGGATCTGCTTTGCCGCCCGGAAACACCAGTGCGCCGGAGGCAAAATCGATCTGATGGTGACGTACCACCATAAAGACTTCCATGCCTTCCGGGTCCTGCCTGAGCAGCATAATGGTTGCTGATGGAATGGGAGGAGAAGCTTGTTTGTCTGTCATTGTATTTGTTCCGAAGCAGTAGATGATTAGCGGTTAGCAACCTTCTGGATAAAAGTGTCCATAGTCTGGAGTTTCTGTTTATGGTCACCCATGGTGAAGTCGGGCACGATCAGTTCGTCTACCCCGGCTTCTGCGTATTCGGCCACCACATCTTTGACTTCGGCGGGCGTACCGATGATGTGTGGTTGCTGCATATTGGCTGCGCGCATTTTCGTAAGGAAACCCTCGTCGTCAGACATGAACAGCAGCGCAACAGCACTGCGCTGTATCTCCTGCGGGTTTCGTCCAATGTCAGCGCAGTGTGCATCCAGTATCGACATTTTATGTCGCAAAATGGCAGGATCGCCCCACACATTCCACTCGTCAGCGTACTTGGCGGTTATCTTCAGAGTCACTTTCTCACCGCCGCCGCCAATCATCAGGGGTAGCGGAGACTGCACAGGTTTGGGTTCGCACGATGCATTATCCAGTTCGTAAAACTCGCCTTTGAAGCTGGCAGTGCCTGGTGCGTACAGGGCTTTGATCACCTGGCAGGCTTCGTCCAGGCGGGCAAGCCTTTCGTTGACGGTATAGAAGGGCAGGCCATACTGGCGGTGTTCATTCTCCTGCCAGCCGCTGCCGATGCCCAGCACAACGCGCCCGTTAGTAATGTGGTCAAGGGTCGCG
>CBDUMB010000418.1:0-3493 GCA_965368205.1 uncultured Pseudomonadaceae bacterium
TGCGGGCACGTGGGCGCGTAACATCTCGGTGTCGGTAAACCCGGGGCAGATGCATGCCGTATGAATGCCGCGTCCGGCCAGATCCTGGCAAGTCGCGCGCATCATACCGACCATCGCGTGTTTGGTTGTAACGTAGCTGAATGAACCGGGCACCGCCTTTTCTGACAGGGTCGACCCAACGTAGAGAATGCTTGAGCCTGGGCCCATGTGCGGTATCAGAAACTGGTTGAGCGTATTCGGCGCAACCATATTGATTTCAATGATATCGCGGAAGTCCTGACTATTGGTTTCTGTTGTACTGTCACTGGCGAGGCGGGCCGCATTGTGGATCAACACCAGTTCATCGACATCGACCAGCAGTTTATTCAGTTCAGGTGCCAGCGACTCGAGGAAATTCGGGTTTGCCAGGTCACACGGTATGTGATGAGCAGCTTCAAGCGGGCAGGGACGACGTGAGAGGTTGATAACGCTATAGCCTGCGGAGGCAAAAGCTTCTGCCGTTTTCAAACCGATGCCGGCGCTTGCGCCCGTGATCACTAAATATTTCAAATGCCCTGCTCCATTTGTTCTGTATTGTGTTGTTCCTGACGATACCAGGAGGCTGTTGCCCATTGACCTTCACCGGATGAACATCTTAAAACCAGATGATTGATGTCCAACTCAGCAATGTCCGGTCGTTGACGCAGCTTGTCGAGAAAATACTGCGCCATTTCTTCAACAGTGATGTTCCTGACCGGCAACAGGGTAAGGTCGCGATCCAGAAATGGAATGCGCTCACCATTGAAAACAATGAAGGTGTATTGGTTGTCTTTTTCGATCTCGAGATAAGGAGATTGCGTCGGCATCAGGACCTGCTCATCCAGCTCATCACACAGGGCTTTGAGCGCTTTTTTGAGAATGTTGTAGTCGAAAGTCAGACCATCTGCGGCAATTCTGGCGGTAGCATCCAGGGTCACCTGGAAGTTGTGTCCGTGCAGGTTTTCACGATCGGTGGCAGAAAACAGGGTGAAGTGCGCAGCGGCAAAGTGCAGGTACTCTTTGCTGATTTCGATGGTGGTTGTGTCTTGAGGCATAGCTATTTTTCCAATCGGTAGGCAACTGTAACCCAGGCTCCGGCAAGGTGTCGTGAAAGTGGTGGTGAGAAACTTTTTTCCACAGGCTGCTAGAGGTCCTCCTGGATGTGGTCGAGTACAAGACCATAAAAGTAATCTTCACCGCTGGCGCGCGCAAAATACCACCCGAGATGGGCATGACACTGTTCGCAGGCAGCAAGACGCCAGAAATAGCCCATGAACCAGCTGTCTGCCGCTTCCGGAGAGCCAGACAAAGCGCACCCCAGCGCGTTGGAAAAACAGCCCACCTGGTAACTGAAACCGTGTGGATTGGTGAAAAAGTGGCTGTGATTGCCGTTCACGGCAATTTTCATCGCCGCGCTGGTGATCACGTGGGAGCAACTGGCACAATAGATGTATTTCCTGTCAACAGTGTCATCTGCGCTGTCAGCCTCTAACATCGCCTTCAGATCGGGGTCGAGAATAGATTGGCTGGGCTCTTTAATTTCGCTCATTTTTTTTCAGCTATTACCTGCAGGTACAGACAACGTTGGACTCATACATAAGCATCTTCGACCGAGCGGCTTCACGCAAGGGTGGTGAAGCGGCTTTTGAGTCCCTGCTCGACGCGACAGTGTCTGAGCCTCTGTCAGAAAAACAGCTGCTGCAGGTCTCTGATGCCGATATTTTAAGTGAGATGACCAAATGTGTGTTTCGGTCAGGCTTCGTCTGGAAAATAATTGAGGCAAAGTGGCCGGGGTTTGAGCAGGCATTCCATCACTTTGATGTTATGCGGTGTGCGATGTTGTCTGATGAGGAACTCGAAAAGCTGCAACGCAATGTGGAAATTGTCCGCCACGGGCAGAAAATTCGCAGTGTGCCGGTCAACGCACAATTCGTTCTGGCGGTGCGGGCGGAGCATGGCAGCTTTGCGAAATTTCTCGCCGCTTGGCCTCAGGATGATGTGGTTGGGTTGTGGGCTGAATTAAGAGCTCGAGGCAGCAGGCTCGGCGGGCAGACCGGGCGATACCTGTTACGTTTCATTGGCTACGACACGCCATTGCTGTCTGCTGACGTTGTTCAGGCGCTGGTTGCTGCCGGGGTTGTCGATAAAGCGCCGACAGGTAAGCGGGCGCTGCAGCAAACCCAGGCAGCGTTTAGTCAGTGGCAGGAAGAAAGTGGTTGCAGTTACAACCGCATTTCGCGCGTGTTAGCCTGTTCGGTGCCTTAGGGGAGCCACTTCATGAACGCCAGAACACAATCACAAATCGAAGGTCTGAAACACGCCGGTGTTGCTGTGCGCGCTGCTTTTGACGCCATGGTCGAGGCTTGCCAGCCGGGTATGACCACGCGTGAGCTGGATAACGTCGGGGCACAGGTGCTGAAACGTCATGGCGCTAAGTCAGCCCCGCAGCTCTATTACGATTTCCCGGGCGCCACCTGTATTTCAATCAATGAGCAGGCTGCGCATGGCATCCCTGGAGATACAACAATTGCTGACGGCGATATGATCAATATCGACGTGTCTGCGAATCTGAATGGGTTTGTAGCAGACATGGGTCAGTCTTTTGTTGTGGGTGATGCCCATCCGGAACAGGCGCGGATTTGTCAGGCGGTTAAAGAGGCGGTAGACAGCGCCATCACGAAAGTGCGTTCTGGTCGCTCGCTCAATGTGATTGGTCGCGCGGTGCAGGCGGTTGCGGATCGCGAGGGGTATACCATTGTGCAGAACCTCGGCAGTCATGGCGTTGGTGCGTCGATTCATGAGGAGCCTTCGTACATACCGTTTGATAATCCGAAAGAAACCAGACAACTGACCAGGGGAATGGTGTTAACCATCGAGCCGTTCTTCAGCACCGGGGTGGTCTGGGTACACGAAGAAGATGATGGTTGGACGCTGTCAGTGCCGCCTGGCGAACTGGTTGCTCAATTCGAACACACTATTGTTGTGACCGATCGCGATGCGCTGGTGGTGACGGCTTAGCTTCTCGAAAAAGCTGAGCGTGCAAAGATTTTTGGCGGTGGGAGGGGAAGCCGATGCGTTTTGAATTAACTGAAGAGCTGAAAAATTTTCAGGCAGAAATAGAAGAATTTCTTGCCAGGGAACTGCCCGGGGATCTGGCCGAAAAAGTGCGTTGTGGTGCAGGCGTTACGAAAGCGGAACTGGCAGGCTGGACGCGTACGTTGAATGCCAGAGGCTGGGCAGCACCAAACTGGCCGGTGGCGGATGGGGGTACGGGTTGGAACCTGATGCAGCGTCACATCTTTGATGTGGCATGTCGACGAGCACATGCCCCGCAGTTATCCGGGTTCGGTTTCAACATGGTCGGTCCGGCGATTGCCAAGTACGGATCCCAGGCGCAAAGAGAATACTTTCTACCTAAAATTCTTAATGCAGATTTATGGTTCTGTCAGGGTTACTCCGAACCCCAGGCGGGCTC
>CBDUMB010000419.1:0-3491 GCA_965368205.1 uncultured Pseudomonadaceae bacterium
GGACAATGATCCAATCCAGCGTCATGCGCACCCTGCGGTCTTCAATGATTCCTATTGGTTGGGTGGTTTCCAGCGCTACAGGCTTATTGAGAACTTTTGTCCCTGCACAGCCTGAGACCACCAGAAACATCAGGATGCTTAGACACGTAAACTTCATACCTCAGCATAAAAAGCCCTTTTTTTATTCAAACACCAGGCTTTTTTGGGTCTAAAGGAGATCCTCTGAATGATTTAAATCAGGGATGGGGCCGCTGCCCGGCCTCATGTGCCAGGATCTACTGGAAAACGTCGGGCTGAGCACAAAGCCGCCCACCAAACCCTTATTCTGAGGTGTAGCAATCGTCCTGCATTGAAATAGGCGATGATCTGACACTTGCGGAATCGAAGCCGAGCGCGCGTTTGATTAGGACACTTCCCTTGCAGAACCCTTAATGATCAATCTCGTGATACCGAGCGGATAACGTAACCGCCGGAGCGCTCATCAAGCTCCATTGTCACTATGCCTCGTGATTGCGCTTCTTCCAGAAGGTCGCCAAAAGAGCGGAACCCGTAGTAGGACTCGCTGAATCCAGGGTGACGACGTTTCAGTGTTTGCTTGACCATGGAACCAAAGACGCTGTCGCCTCTTTCTTTGATCAACGCGTCGGCGGTTTCAACAACCAGATCAATGCCTTCATCCTGTTTATCACCCTCAGCCTCGTTCTTTTTGCTGGTTGCAGTTTCGGTCGTCTTTTGAGTCCCACTCTTTTTTCTCGATGACTTTCGAGTACTGCGTTTAGATGTGCTCTCCTTGATCAGGTCATCGTAAAACAGGAATTCATCGCAATTCTTTATGAGCAAATCGGAAGTGCTGTTCTTAACGCCGACGCCAATCACCAGCTTTGCGTTTTCTCTGAGTTTGCTCACTAAAGGAGAAAAATCAGAATCACCACTGATGATCACAAATGTATCGATGTGATCCTTCGTATAACAGAGGTCTAACGCATCAACGACCATGCGTATGTCAGCAGAATTCTTACCCGATTGACGGGTGTGCGGGATCTCTATGAGCTCAAAAGCGGCCTCGTGCATGGTGGCTTTGTGCTCTTTGTAACGATCCCAGTCACAGTAAGCCTTTTTGACGACAACATTGCCTTTAACCAATAAGCGCTCAAGGATTAGACCGATATCAAATTTTGGATATTTTGCGTCTCTCACCCCGAGAGCGACGTTTTCAAAATCGCTGAAGATCGCAAGGTTCCTGTCGGAGTCGTCACTGCGCATACCGTTTCCCAATTCGCCGTTTTTGTAATGTTAGATAATACCTTCAGGACGCTACCTGTGAGAACTAAACCCATGAGAACTGTAAACTTTTATGTTGATTCGCCACCGCCGGCGAAGGTTATAGAGGTGCTGGAACTCAAGATGGCGCACCGGGGCTTTCCGCCTTCTGCAACGATCCCTGCCACCACCGCTCACTGCATCCGACAGGCTATCAAACACATTTGTAGCCCGCGTATCATTGCACACTTAACCTAAGTGTCTGCATAACCTGCGCTCGGTGATCCAGTGCAGCTTTGGCGACATTGCTGCGTGTTCCGGCTTCCAGGTAACGACGGATGCGTCCCGCATCACCCAGAGGCGAACGGGTACCCAGGGAGTTGAGCAGTACCACGCCGACCTTTCGGCCGGCTATTTCGGTCACCATAACCAGACAACGCCCGGCTTCGGTAAGGTAACCGGTTTTCGTCAAGCCGACCTCCCACCGGTCGCTGCCTGTCAGCGGGTTGGTGTTGCCGTAGGCAAGGCGGTAACGCGGTTGCTTGAAGTTCACGGTGAACTGCCGGGTGGTGGAATACTCCCTCAGTAGCGCTTGTTGATGAGCAGCGATCACCATTCGTGCCAGGTCTGTTGCGGACGATTTGTTAGTTACGTCCAGCCCGGTCGGGTCGGTGAAGTGGGTGTCCCGCATATTCAAACTGAGTGCCTTGGCGTTCATGTCGTTAACAAAAGAATCAAAACCGCCGGGATGGTGTAAAGCCAGGTTATAGGCCGCACGATTTTCCGAGGACATCAGAGCAATGCGCAGCAGGTCGCGGCGACGCGCGCTGGAGGCCAGGCGGATTCTGGAATAGGCGTTCTTGGCGGTTTTCCTGTCCCAATCTTCGATGGTCAACCACTCGTCCAGGTCTGTGCCTGATTCCAACACCACCAGCGCAGTCATCAACTTGGTGATGGAGGCAATCGGCAGGACAATGTCAGCGTTCTGCTCCAGCAGCACCTGGCTATCCGTAACGTCCACCGCCACCGCGCTGACCGAAGCCAGCGCCAGGTCGGCGCCTGTGGCTTGCAGCGGTAGCAGAAAGCTGATCAGACTTAACACAACAATCAGTTTGGGCAGCGCGATGCGGTGCAGTTGTTGCAGTTGTTGCAGTTGTTGCAGTTGTTGCAGTTGTTGCAGTTGTTGCAGTTGCGTTGGGTGTGAAAGGTTGCTCATGGTGCCTACTATTGCTGGCGGACCCTTGTGACGCAAGTTGTATCGATAAACATCCTGCAGGACACCTCCGATGGCGCCCCTAGCGTGGCGACTCTCCGTAAACTAACCCAAAGCCGGCGGATTTGTAGGCCAGCAGGGTGAGCAGTGTGTCTGATGCGTATCGCTGTACGCCTGGGTCCAATGAAAGAAACCAGTTCTCCTGAGTACGATAGACAGGTGTGGTGTAGAAAGAAAAGACACCCGCGCGCGTTTTGTCACTGGTGGTGTTGGCGCCGCTGCGATGCCAAAGGCGGCTTTCGAATGCAACCATACTGCCCGCCGGTGCGACGATCGGGGTCATGGCTGTAGACGCATCATCTGAGTTCGGATTGCGGTGCAGACGGTGGCTGCCCAGGGCAATCTCGGTGGCGCCGTTTTCGGCGGTGAACGCATCAATGCACCAAAGTACATTGAGCCCCTGGGGACGGACCGGCCAAGGTTCAGGAACAAAAATCTGGTCGGCATGCAGTACCCCGCGTACCGCCCCGGGCTCAGTGATGTTGCCGGAGATGTTGCTCAATAAAGCCGGCCAGCCAAGGCTTTCGCGCACCAGACGAATGGCCAACGGGTGCTCGGCCAGATCCGCGAACAGCAAATCGCGATTAAGTAAATTCCAGATCCTTTGGTTGTGCTCGTTTTTATCAAGGGCAAAACCTTTTGTCGCCCGTCCTCTCTGACGGTCATTGTCAGCGGCGCGGTAAAGTGCCTGCCTGGCTTGCTCCAGCGTTGGTGCGTCCAGCGCGTTACTGATGACACACAGACCGTGGGTGGTTAAATCAGTGACAGCTTGTTCGATATCTTCAGTGGGTGCGGGGGTCGCCTGTCTGGTCATCTGATGCCTCGTTCATGTAGCTTCAGTTGCAGAAGTTCTCCGGCGTGGCGCGCATTACCCTCTGCCATGAGGCCCAGGCGCAGGAACAATTCAGGGTCCAGTGAATTCTGCAGTTCGACAGGGAGCAATGCGTTCCAATTGACC
>CBDUMB010000420.1:0-3456 GCA_965368205.1 uncultured Pseudomonadaceae bacterium
CGGTCGCGCTCCACGCTTGCTGGTCATTGTTGGTCCCTGTTCCGTGCACGACCCCGCTGCAGTCATAGAATACGGCCAGCGCCTGGCTGAGTTACAACAGCAGGTCAATCAGAACCTCTTTGTGGTCATGCGCGTGTACTTTGAAAAGCCTCGAACCACAGTTGGCTGGAAGGGGTTCATCAACGACCCGTATCTGGACGAATCTTTCAAAGTGAACGATGGCTTGCGCCGGGCTCGGGCGCTGCTTGCAGAGCTGACCGAGCTGCAGCTGGCCTGCGCCACCGAATTCCTGGATACCACCTTTGGCCAGTATTTTTCTGATCTGATCAGTTGGGGCGCCATTGGTGCCCGCACAGTTGAAAGCCAGGTGCATCGGCAGCTGGCATCCGGGTTATCGATGCCGGTCGGCATCAAAAATTCAACCAGCGGTAACGTCAGCGTTGCTGTGGATGCGGTGGTGGCCGCAAGAAGCAGTCACCTGTTCCCGTCCCTGACCAAAGAAGGTGCCCCCGCGTTGCTGGAAACCACCGGCAATCCGGATTGCCACCTCATTCTGCGCGGCGGAAAAAAACCGAATTTCGCAGCGCAGGACGTTACCCAGGCAGCCCAGGAACTCGCTGCCAGAGACATCCACACCGGCATTGTTGTCGATTGCAGCCACGGCAACAGCAACAAAGATCCGGACAGGCAGCCATTTGTGGCAAAGGAGATCATGGCACAGAGACGCCAGGGCCAGCAGAGCCTGGTTGGCATCATGATCGAAAGCCACCTGCGCGGCGGGCGGCAGGATCACCCGGAGAACTATGGTCAGAGCATCACCGATGCCTGTCTCGACTGGGCGGCAACCTCGGAACTACTGGTAGAGCTGAACCGCTGATCTGGCTGCACGCAGAACAGGCCCTCATAACGGATATTTGACAAATGCCTGTGCGTCGACTTAAGCTCAATCTTTCCACTGTAAAGATAGCGGATCATCATCATGACCAGCCCAGTCAATCAGATCAACAAAGCCCGCGTTACCGCCCATGTAGAACAGGACCAGTTTGCGGTGTTCCTGATCGGTATGCGCATCAATAAACCGCTGAAAATTCATAAATGGCTGCCCGTGGCGCGGGCTATGGGAAAAATGATTAACGAGCTGAAGACCGCCGGAGATATGGGTTTACGCCATATTGAAAGCTGGTCCGGGCGCACTTCGATCATGGTGCAGTATTGGGATTCATTCGAAGCTCTGGAACACTACGCCAAAGCGCGCAGCTCGGAGCATCTTCCTGCATGGGCGGCATTTAACAAAGCAATTGGCTCTAACGGCGATGTGGGTATCTGGCATGAAACCTACCTGAGTCAACCTGGCACATTCGAATGTGTGTACAACAACATGCCTGAGTTCGGATTGGCACGGGCTTTCGACTGCGTGCCAGCCACCGGGGCGTACGCCAGTGCAGCTACTCGCCTGGCTGCACCAGGCCAGGAAGAAATTGAGTCGCCAGCGCATAAGTCCTTTGGCTAAAGGTAGCTACCCTTGTGTCAGATCGCCTCGTTTTTGTGCAGCTCCGCCAACGTATCAGCGTCTAAACCCAGCAGTTCATGTAACACCGCATCTGTCGCCTCACCCAGCGCTGGCGCATTTTGTAACGCCATGGGTTCAAGATCCGTGAAACGCAGCGGGGTCCTGAATTGAGAGATTTCACCAAACGCTTCATGTGACCTTTTTTCCAGCGTACCGCGAGCGGCCAGGTGGGGATCATCCAATACATCGGCCAGGTCGTTCACCGGCGAACAGATAACACCATGCTCCTGGGTAATCCGTAAAATCTCAGCGCGGCTGAGATGGCGAGTCCAATCACTGACAAGGTCATCCACAACATCCATATTTGCCGCTCGATCAGCCATGGTCGCAAATCTTGGATCCTGCAGCGCAACGTTGTTATCCATGGCTGCACACAGGTTTCGCCAGTGACCTTCGCGTATACAGATAATGGCGACATGACCATCTGCGGCGGGATAAACATTATACGGGGCAAGCGCTTTGCCGGGATGACGATTACCCGCACGTGGCTGCTGTTCTCCAGCAACATAGTAAGAACCCAGCGCGGTAGACAGCGTCGGCACGACACAATCCTGCATGGATATATCAACCGTGGCGCCTTCACCGGACTGCGTCCGCCCGAACAAGGCTGAAACAATGCCTGCATAAAGATGAGTACCTGCCAGGAAATCAGCAAATGCAGCTGCCGTTTTGAGCGGCGGGCCACCCTCTTCGCCGGTAATACTCATCACGCCTGCCATTGCCTGTAAGGTGAAATCCATACCCAGAAAATCACGATAGGGTCCCGGCGCATTACCGTAACCCGTACTCGATGCGTAGATCAGTTTTGGATTAATGCCGCGCAGAACATCCGCACCAATGCCATAGCGCGCCATGGTACCCGGGGCAAAGTTTTCCAGCACCACATCAACTTCTGCCGCCAGGTCTTTAATCAGCTGCTGTCCTTGCGGTGACTTGATGTTCAACGTCATGCTTTCTTTGTTGGCGTTCAGCGAAGCAAAAGGATAAGCAGAAGACGCTGCCATGCCACGCCCTCTCAGGGTCTCGCCTATTAAAGATTCGACCTTTATCACCCGGGCGCCAGCTTGTGCCAGCAGAAACCCGCAATATGGGCCGTTGTAGACCTGCCCAAAGTCCAACACCGTAATGCCTTCTAACGGATAGCTTTGCATGTCTGTCCCCCTGATTACATAGCCATTTTTATCTGCGCCAGGCTTGAAGTTCTTCGGCAAGCAGTTTGTTCACGTCGTCTGGACGCTGCATCGGAATAAAATGAGAGCAGTCTGACCAGTGCAGGTCTTTCGCCTGGGGAAACTCACCCGCTAATTCAGGCCAGGTAGGCGACGAGGAAAAATCCTGGCCAGCATCCGGATCGGGCAGTTTTGCCCTGACAATAGTGACCGGAATATCCAGAGAACGGATACTGTCATACACCTCCCCATTGGTGCGCGCAGTCATATAAACACGGGCTTCCAGCTCCGGTGGGCAGCACAACTTATAATTACCACGGCCAGTCGGCTCAAGTCCGTATTCGCAATAATCACGCAGAATACGGGGGTGAAAAAATGGAAACGAACTTTTACCTGACAAACGGGCTAACATATCTTCCGGTGAATCATATTCGTTGCGCCGCTTGGCCGCGGGATGCAGCTGATCACCAAAAGAGGCTGCATAACTGTCGTTGTAGGCCTCTGGTTCGGCCACCGTTGGATCCAGCAGCAACAGACGATCAAACACACCCGTCATCGCAGCAGCATCAAGCATTGTGTGCGCCCCCATGGAGTGGGCGACACCCACAACATGCTGCAGACCGAGTGCTTTTATGAATTCACTCTGATCCACACCAAAATCTTTCCAGCTTTGAAAACTGACATTTTCACTACGGCCGTGGGCCCGCTGCTCAAGGG
>CBDUMB010000421.1:0-3445 GCA_965368205.1 uncultured Pseudomonadaceae bacterium
AAGCTCAAGTTGGTGGAGTCGGCAAAATATAGAGGGATTGCGCCAAACAGACCCAGGCCGATATAGAACAAAGCAGTGATCAGGAAACCGTCGCCGCCGCGCAATTCGCGGTTGCCGCGCAAGGGCAGCCACAAAGCCAGACCAACCACGAGGGTGATGATGAACGCTAAACCGAAAGTAGTGGTCGTGTTCTCACCATAGGCCAGACCCAACAGGCCCGGAATTAAAAAGGTGAAACTGAAAAACGTCAGGAGCGTACCGATAACGCGAAAAATAACCGCAAGATGCATAGTATGTCAGGCGCCGCTCAGAAGAACGAAACGCCAACCTGAAACAGCTTTTCGACAGCGCGCACCTGACGTTTGTCGACAAGGAAAAGAATGACGTGATCGTCAGACTCAACCAGCACGTTGTCATGCGCAATGAGTACTTCGTTACCCCTTACGATGGCGCCAATGGAGCAACCGTTAGGCAGGTCTATTTCACTGATGCGGCGCCCCACTACCTTTGAGTTTTTAGAGTCGCCATGGGCGATTGCTTCAATCGCTTCTGCTGCGCCCCGCCGCAGGCTGTGAACGCGAGCAACATCCGCACGCCTGACGTGAGATAACAAAGTGCTGGTGGTGGCCTGTTGCGGGCTGACCGCGATATCAATTTCGCCACCTTGAACCAGATCGACGTAAGCTGGCTTGGAGATAAGAGTGATGACCTGGCGTACGCCCAGGCGCTTAGCCATCAGCGACGACATGATATTAACTTCGTCGTCGTTGGTGACCGCGCAAAAAGCATCACACTGTTCTATGTTTTCTTCTAACAACAAATCTCTGTCGGTGGCATTACCCTGCAGCACAACGGTTTTGGTTAGCTGATCGGCGAGAAATTTGGCGCGTGGTTCGCTGTATTCCAGAAGTTTAACGGCGTAGTTGTTTTCCACAGCTTGGGCAAGTCGTGCGCCAACATTGCCGCCCCCGGCGATCATGATGCGTTTGAAGGGTCGTTCTACTTTGCGTAGTTCTGCCATCACCGCATCGATGTGTTCTCGTGCGGCGATAAAAAACACTTCGTCATCCGCTTCTATAACCGTGTTGCCTTCAGGAATAATCGCCTTTCCCCGCCTGAAGATGGCCGCAACACGTGTATCCGCGTTGGGCATATGTTCACGTAGAAAGCTTAAAGCCTGCCCTACCAGCGGCCCACCGTAATACGCGCGCATTGCGACCAGCTGTACCCGGCCGTCTGCAAAATCCAATACCTGTAGAGCGCCGGGATGTTTCAACAGCTCATGAATGTGATTGGTAACCACCTGCTCCGGGTTGATCAGCACGTCAATGGGCATGTGTTCTTTGCTGAAAAATCCCTCTCGGGTGAGGTATGACAAAGATCGGACCCGGGCAATTTTCAGAGGGGTCCGGAACAGCGAATAACATACCTGGCAGGCAATCATATTGACTTCGTCACTGGAGGTGACAGCGACAAGAATGTCGGCGTCAT
Source organism: uncultured Pseudomonadaceae bacterium (assembly GCA_965368205.1). GTDB lineage: Bacteria > Pseudomonadota > Gammaproteobacteria > Pseudomonadales > Azotimanducaceae > UBA4421. Next base: position 1,492 of record CBDUMB010000421.1, read on the forward strand.
CTGCGCCAGCTCGGCGCAGTACATCCGGGTGAGATGCCCAGCCTTGGATCGTTTGAATATCGAGCCTTTCAGCCAACTCCTGCAAACGGCTCGCCTGTTCATCGACCAGAGTGACGTCAAAAGATTCTTTGGCGAGGTTTTCAGCTAACGTACCGCCAACCTGACCTGCCCCCAGAATAAGAATTTTCATGGAGCTCTCATGTTTTTAAGCAACTTTCCGCAGCCGTGCATAATAGAAACCATCGGTGTTTGGATCGGTAGGTAAAAGCTGCCAGCCGTATTCTGTTGGTTGGCCGGTAGGTAAAGCAATGCTACACACCTGGGCGTTGTTGTCGGGTTGTTCGATAAACTGGCTGATCACACCATCATTCTCTAACGGCAGGATTGAACAGGTGCAGTACAGCAGGGTACCGCCTGGTGTCAGTGTTCGCCACAGGTTGTTGAGTATCTGCAGCTGCAACGCAGCATGCTCCGCAATAGCTGATTCCTTTAAGAGTAGTTTGATATCCGGATGGCGTCGGATAGTGCCGGTTCCACTGCAGGGCGCGTCCAGCAGGATATGATCGAAATATTCATTATCCCACCAGCTAAGTGCTGTGGCGTCGCCTACCGTCAGCGTGCATGCGTGGCCCAGGCGTGCCAGTACCGCTTCAGTTTGCACCACTCGTTCCGGGTTGATATCGATGGCGACGATCTCTGGTGGTAAAGATCCGGCATCCGCTGCTGCGGTTTTTGCGCTGCTGATCTCAATAAGATGAGCGAGTTTTCCGCCGGGAGCTGCGCAGGCGTCCAGAATACGTTGCCGATGCGTCGCTCTGGGGTCGCTGATTTCCGCCCGTTCTGATCCTTGCACTAATGCCAGCGGCGCGGCAAATTGAGCGCCCATATCCTGCACCGCAACTTCACCTTCAAGCCATCCTGGCAAAGTACTGCTTGGCTGCGGCTGTGCCAGAATAATGCTTTGATCGGCAGCGCCTTTGACCCCGCTGACATCATTATCGATCAATCGTTTGAGATATTCATCACGGGTCGTGACAGCAAGATTAACGCGCAGAATCATGGGCGCCCGCAGGCCATCGGCGATAAGTATATCGTCTGCCTGATCGCGCCATGCGTCACGTACCGCGTCAGCCATCCACGGAGGGTGACCGAACGATTGATCTTGTTTTATGTCAAGGGATGTGACTTTTCGCAAGACGGCGTTGACCAGCCCGCGCGCCCAGGGTCGACTGATGCTGCTGGTTGCGTTGACGGTTTCATTGATCGCTGCGTGAGCGGGTGTATCTGCCAGTTTAAGTTGGTAAGCGCCTACTAACATTAAACTATAGACTACTGAGTCTTTGTCGCGCAGTGGCTTATTCAAAAGCGGCGCCACCAGCTCAACCAGCGCTGGGTAGTGCCTGATGGTGCCATAAAATAAATGGCGGGTTTCAGGCGACACAAACCAATCCGCGCGATTGGATAATACCCAATCTATCGTTCGGTTGTGTTTCGTTACAAGGTCTACACCTTTAGCCGCAAACCCGCGACATTGACGGGAAGTATGTTGTTCGCTCACCGATCAGTTCGCAAACCGAGCGCCGGGGAAAAACAGGTCACTGTAGCCGTTAATCGCAGCAGTTGGATCAAGTTCAGTGCCTTTGCCTCGTTCAACTTTTATTCGTGTGATTTGCAACAAATCCGTTGCACACTGAACGATGATGCCATTTTTTGAAACATCAACTAAGGTGCCCGCTGGGGTAGCTTCCACTCCCGGAAGATGTTGCTCAATTGGCTGTGCTGCCAATATCTGAACGTGTGCATCTCCGAGCATAGCGCGCACCGGCATGCGCCCGGCCAGGCCACGGACTTTATCTGCAATGGATCTGGCTGATTCGCTCCAATCGATTTTTCGATCCGAGGCTTCCAGTTTGTGTGCGTAAGTGGCCAGGGTTTCATCCTGCGCTGTAGGGGT
>CBDUMB010000422.1:0-3441 GCA_965368205.1 uncultured Pseudomonadaceae bacterium
TCGATATTTCAGTGCATTACGGCGCCCGACTTAATCGTGCACCGTAAAATCCTTACGATCTAACGCATGTTGACAGCTGCAGCCACGCGCGTTTCTAGTTGAGGTTGCATGGCGCGGTATCTATCTTGCCTGGCGACTGGGCGAGCATTTGTCTGCAGATGGCCAAAAGCCATCTCGTTAGGTTCCAGATCATTGAACGTTGGCCACGTTGGTAGATTTTCATCGTTGGGATTACCACTGCGGGCAAAATTGGTCCAGTAACCCATCATCTCTGCAGACAATTCCACATCTCTATCGTCGCTGGGCCAGAAAGGAATAAAGCCGCCAAATACGTGGTTGAGTTCCAATGCGTGAGAGGCGCCGATGGTTTCTTCCGCCGTTGGTGGGTGGCGCTCGTAGAAATATAGATAGCTCGGATGGCCAGCTGCACTGTGGGCTTGCGCCATGAAAAAAGCGTGCCTTCCGAACCAGGCATCACCCATTAGGTTCGTTGCCGCGCCGACCACGTCGGCGTCGCCATCAACAGGATACGCGCTCGCCAGAACGTCCGCGTTGTCGCCGAACTGCGATGTTAACAGCTGCTCCCATTGGGCAACGGTTGTGGGTGGTTCTGCGCCGGAGCCGTCAACTGGCGTCAGGCCAAAAGAATACAGCACCGAACCTTCATCGGCGTTGCTGCCCACCATAAGTGGCACCGGGTGCTGAGTGGCCTGCTTGAACGTGTAGGCTGTTGGAAAAGGCAGTACATAACCATCAACCTGGGGATGAAATGTGCTGCTGATTTCAGGATCAAGCGCAATCGACTTGAGTTCATCAACACTCATAGCACGCAGCGCACTGATCTCGTCAGCACCACTGACGCCCGCCAGTTCAGCAACCTTATGGCCTGCTTCAAAGCCACTGATGTTCTCGGGTGCACTATCGGTGGCCTGGAATTGGTAGAAGCCTGTGCCACTCTGGGCGATCGCTTTGTGGAACAGATCTTCGCTCAACGGGGATGCCATTAACTGCCCTACCGAATGGCCACCGGCGGATTCACCAAAAATGGTGACGCTGGCGGGGTCTCCACCAAAGCTTTCGATGTTGCTTTGAACCCACTGCAGAGCAGCAATCTGATCCAGCATGCCGTAGTTGCCGGACGAACCATTGGGGTCTTCGGCCGCCAGTTCAGGGTGCGCCATAAAACCATATATGCCCAGGCGATAATTGATCGTTACCAGGACTACACCCTGGTTCACCAGGCCAGCTGATTCGTAGGTAGCGCCACCAGAGCCAAATTGATGACCGCCGCCATGAATCCAGAACATCACGGGTAGATCTTTGGCCCCTTCTGGCGCAAAAACGTTCAGGGTCAGGCAGTCTTCCGCCGTGGTCATAGACAACAGACCCAGACTTTTGTCCAGAACCCATCGAGACCAGGCTGGCATACCGGCTCCTTCAGTGAGCTTGCCGAGAAATAGCGCATCCCCGGCATCGGTTACCTGCCAGCAGGCAGCGCCATATTCGTCAGCCTGCAGGACATCAGACCAGGCTGGCATGGGCTGTGGTGCTCGCCAGCGCAAATCACCCACAGGAGGGGCTGCATATGGGATACCACGATAGGCCTGGATACCGTCTTCTACCACCCCCTGTACTAATCCGCTGGTGGTGGCTGTTGGCATTGTTGGCGCCTGGCCGCAGCCGATGATCAACAACAGACCTGTGATTAGCCCTGCACTGATCCCAAAAACGTGTGACCTTTTTTTGGCCATATTATTCTCCCTTATGCGCTGGCGCGCTGATTAAAGGTATTACAGAGGCGACTCCGAGCCTGCTGAAGTTTATTCAGACAGCTTAGCGCGAATCTTGTTTGCTATGTCCGCAACCGATGTGCGTAGCGCAGCTTCATCGATGGTCAGAATCTGTTTGTCTTCCATCAATACCTGCCCTGCGACAACAGTTGTGGTGACATCGTCGCTGTCCAGTACATACACCAGATGAGAGACGATGTCGTAAAGGGGCAGCTGATTGGTTTCTCCGTATTCAACCTGAATCAGGTCAGCCTGCTTGCCGATCGTCAACGTGCCAATTTCATCGTCCCAGCGAATGGCACGGGCACCGATTCTCGTCGCGAGTGCAAGCGCTGTCCGCGCGGGTATGGCGGTTGGGTCTCCTGTTTCGCCTTTGTGCAGCAACGCTGCGAGGCGAACCTCTTCCCACAGGTCAAGGTCGTTGTTGGAAGCTGCGCCGTCGGTCCCAAGCGCAACGGCAACACCGGCGGCCAGCAGATCGGGGACAGGAGAAACGCCAGAAGCAACCTTCAGGTTTGAAGTTGGATTGTGAACAGTGCCGACGCCCGCGCTCGCCACCCGCTGGATATCCTGCTCTGTCAACACCACCATATGGGCTGCAATCAGTGTCTGGTCGAATCGCCCAAGGTCCGCCACATGATCGACCGGGGTTTTGCCGTAGGTCGACTGGATCTGCGCAACCTCAGCAGGCCCCTCCGACAGATGCATGCTCACCAGCGCATCGGTGTCCGCTGCGGCGTCAACGGTTGCTGCGAGATGGTCTGCCGAAACGGTATAAGGTGCATGGGGCGCAAACGCGGGACGGATCCGATCATGCCGGCCCTGCCATTTATCAACAAACTCACGGGCTGCGGCAAAGGAGTCACCCCAACCTTCGAAGCCAGGGCTGGGGTAGTCGATATGGGGTGCGCCTATGACCGCGCGCAACCCACAGCGGTCGACCACGCTGGCAATTTCCTCGGGGTAGAAATACATGTCCACAAACGGGGTTGTGCCGCCACGAATCATTTCCCAACACGCCAGTTCACTACCAATTCGGACAAATTCGGGTGTGACAAATCGGCGCTCCATCGGGAAGACGTAATCGTTCAGCCACGTCATCAGATCCAGGTCGTCAACCATGCCGCGGAACAGCGTCATGGCCGAGTGCGTATGGCCGTTGATGAGCCCGGGCATGACCACACGGTTCTTCCCCGGGATCACACGGACGGCGTCGTAGCGTGTCAGCGCCTCGGCACTCGGCAACACGTCGACAACACGTTCGCCGCGGATCACAACGGCGGCGTTCCTGAGCGGCGCGACGCCCTCTTCCATGGTCAGCACATATTCACCGTGGACGATAAGGTCTGCAGGCTCGCGTGGTTCGGCCACCGCAACAGCAGAGAGGGTCAACGTGCAGGCAAGTGCCAAGAAGTAGTGTATTCGCATGAAACGGCAGTAAAAAATTACGATTCGCGACTATACAACCGGGTGAGGTGGGGAGTCCAAACGAGATCTTCAGTTAAGACCAAAGGACCTTTCCGAGCAATTCATTGCGTAACAGCAATATCACCTGAATCAAAGACCACCTCCCCAGCCAGCAAAGTCATCAACACCGCAACATCTCCGATGTCGTGTGATTCGATAGAAAACAGATCTTTGTCGAGCACCA
>CBDUMB010000423.1:0-3421 GCA_965368205.1 uncultured Pseudomonadaceae bacterium
GACAGTATCAGCGCCAGTTACGGTATTCAACGCGAACAGGGCTGGGTACATTTACTCGACACGGCGTTAGCGCAGCGTGAAGAGAGCTGGTTCGCGGTGAACGCCAGCGTGTCCGGAGAAACCACCGGGGGCGGCTACGCTCGACTGGCTGGCGTTCTCGCTGAACACAATCCGGAGATTGTGATTATCGAGCTGGGCGGTAACGATGGTCTACGCGGCTACCCGGTTGAAAAAATTCGAGAAAACCTGCGCGGCATGGTTGATCTGGTTAACGAAAGCGGCGCCACCCCCATTATCGTGGCCATGCGCATACCGCCAAATTACGGACCACGCTACACCCGCGCGTTCGATACGGTGTTTTCTGAAGTAGCCACGGAGAAAGGTACAGCCTATGTGCCGTTTCTGCTGGAAGAAGTCGCTCTGGCGGAAAATATGATGCAGGAAGACGGCATCCATCCCACCGCCGAGGCACAGCCTTTACTGTTAGACGCAGTGTGGGAAGAATTGTTACCGCTGTTGTGAGCCTGGTTTGCGCGTTATTTTACTTCTGGGTTTCACCAATGTGAGCCTCTCCCCGCGCAGCTGCCAACTCGACCTGCTTCTGACGTTGCCGAAAGCTGTCTAACCGGGTCTGGCTTGCCTGGCCCACACAATGTGGACACTGGACACCGCGTTCATAAACCTCGCTGGCCAGATCCTCGCTGGATAATGGGTGCCGGCAGGCATAACACTGATCGTACTGACCCTGATTCAGAGCGCTATCCACAGAGACCCGCTGATCAAAGACAAAACACTCACCCTGCCAGCGGTTATCTTTTTCTTCGACGTCTTCCAGATACTTCAGAATACCGCCGTCCAACTGATAAACCTTCTCGAATCCCGCTTGACGCATAAAGGCTGATGCTTTTTCACAGCGAATTCCACCGGTACAGAACATGGCAATCTGCTTCTGCTCACCTGGATCAAGCTGTTCTTCGACCCAGCTGGGAAACTCGCGAAAGTTGGTCGTTTCCGGTGAGCGGGCAGATGGAAACGTCCCGATATCAATTTCATAATCGTTACGCGTGTCGATCACCAGCACATCGGGATCGGCGAGCAGCTCATTCCAGCGCTGCGCGTCAACGTGCTCACCGGTTTGTTGCAGGTCAAGATCAGCCACGCCAAAACTGACTATCTCAGGCTTGATTTTGACTTTGAATCGATAGAACCCGCGGTTATCTTCCGCCAGATCGGACCACTTGAACGGCATCTCGCCAAATCGCTGTTGCAGGGATCGGCTCAGCTCTGTTAACGCTGTTGTTGTGCCAACCACCGTGCCATTAACCCCTTCATGGGCAATCAGAATGGTGCCTTTCAATTCGAGTTTTGCGCCCATCTGCAGCAATTCACCCTGCAGCGCCTCGAGCTCATCAACCCCTGTAAATTTGTAGAATGCCAGGACCCGCCGCATGTCTAGGACTCGAGCCTTGCCGCGTCATCACCACCGGCACATGCCGGGCTCATCGGTGCATTTCCAAACCGTTTACGCCACTCTGATGCAGTGTAGGGGTGGATAGCCAGAGCGTGCATGCCTTGGTCAAATTCGCTTTGCAGCAGCGCATTGATACGGCGATGCCGATCAATACGACTGGCGTTTTCGAAGCCGGGCGAAACAATGACAACTTTGAAATGGGTTTGCGCGCCAGCCGGAACGCTATGATTAGCGCTCTCGTCGATCACTTCCAGATGCTGAATATCCAGTTCCTGATCGAGGGTCTGTTCAATGCGTTGAGCTCGCGTTTCCATGCCACGCCTTTGCCAATGATTCGGGCGTCAGATTATAGGGCTGGGCAGAACAGGTGCAAGGACCCGCCACCGACAAAAACAGATGCAGGCAACGTCCTGCGAGCTAGCGTTCGACAATCGCCACGGTGACGTTGTCGCGACCGCCTTTATCCAAAGCTGCTTTCAAAAGATAGTTGGTACAATCCTCCAGATCAGGCGTCGCCATAATGGCTTCGATGTCTGCATCGTCGACCAAATCGGATAAGCCATCACTACAAAGCAGCACTCGATCAAACTCCGGCACCACGCCAGCATCCGCCTTAAAAGCACCCGGCAGCCCCATGGCATGGACTAACACATGTTTGTTGGGGGCGTTGTGGGCATTTTCCGGGGCAATTTCACCACTGTCGATCATCCGCTGCGCCAGCGTATGGTCATGGGTGACCTGAGACAATTTGCCGCCACGGTACACATACAGTCGAGAATCTCCAACATGGCTGAAATAAGCCGTTTCACCCTGCATAGCCCACACCACAAGCGTTGTGCCCATTTTGCCCACATAACGCATCTTGCGTGCGCGTTCGAGCACCGCTTCATTGGCCAGATTGAGAACAGCTTTCAGGTCGTCGGCACTTTGGCGGGGCTGTTGAGGATCTCGAAGCGCCCGACAGGCAGACTCCACCGCTACAGAACTGGCAACTTCTCCGGCGAGCAACCCCCCCATTCCATCAGCCAGCACAACAAACTCATGTTCAGGCTCACAATGAACGCGGTCTTCATTGTTTATGCGCACCAACCCCTGATGGCTACGCGACGTCATCTTCACCGTTTCCCCCGTCGGACAAATCCTGCTTGCACGTGGTGTACGTTACCTCCGATCAGTTAAACTAGCCAGTTGCACACATGCATAACTTACGAGGATTTTGATGCTGGCCATTATCTCTCCAGCCAAAACGCTGGACTTCGAATCCAAGCTGACTACCCGCAAAGGCACAACACCTGACTTTGTCGAAGAAAGCGATCAGTTGATCGATCGCCTGCGTCAATTAGAACCTGCTCAACTGGCAAAGCTGATGAAGATCAGCGACAACCTGGCTGAACTCAACCACCGTCGCTACCACGAGTGGACGCCTGAATTTGCGCCACAGACGGCCAGGCCAGCCGCCCTGGCGTTCAAGGGCGACGTCTACCTGGGTTTACAGGCCCAGGATCTCAGCGAGCGCGATCTGACCTGGGCACAGAAACACCTGCGTATTTTGAGCGGTTTGCATGGCGTTCTGAAACCGCTGGACAGAATCCACCCCTACCGCCTGGAAATGGGCACCCCGCTGTGCACCTCGAAAGGCAAAAACCTGTATGAATTCTGGGGAGACAAGGTTACTCGGTCATTGAATGAAGCCCTTGCCGAACAGGCCAATCCGGTCTTAGTGAACCTTGCTTCACAGGAATACTTTAACGTCGTTGAACCCGACGCCATCAACGCCAATATCATCAACATGCACTTTAAAGAGGAAAAAGACGGCAAGCTGAAGTTCCTGTCGTTCTACGCAAAAAAAGCACGCGGGCTGATGGCCCGATATATGATCGATAAGCGTGTTAAGACGCTGAAAATGTTAAAAGCATTCGATTACGAAAACTATGCTTACAATGAAGCACT
>CBDUMB010000424.1:0-3418 GCA_965368205.1 uncultured Pseudomonadaceae bacterium
GGTCTATATATAAACGCCTTCTGAAGTACGTGGCCCCGCAGTGGGTGCTGTTGCTTATCTCGTTTCTGGGTTTCTTGGGCGCGGCCGGATCAGAGGCTTATTTCGGCTACCTGTTTGGGCAGCTCATCGATTCCTGGGACGAAGCCGTCATCATTGCCGCGGCAAGCATCCCTGTATTGATGTTCGCAACAGCTCTGGGGCGGGCCACAGGTTCCATCATTGGTGAGTCCCTGATGGCGCGGGTGTCGTTTCATGTGGTGTACACCCTGCGACAGGAGTTGTTCGATCAGCTGTTGAAGCTTCCCAGCAGCTTTTTTGATAAAAATTCTCAAGGTCATACCGTTTCACGTCTGACATTCACCGTGGCGCAGTTGCGTGATACCGGCACCGATGCACTGCGCGCTATTATCCAGGATGGTCTGAAAGTCATTGTCTATTTAAGCGCAATGCTCTGGATGAACTGGGAAATGACGCTTCTGTTTATTGCCACGCTGCCGGTGCTCGCCTTTGTGGTGGTGTTTGCCAGTGGCCGCTTTCGAAGAATCAGTCGGCGCATTCAGGGCTCTATGGGGGATGTCACTCACGTGGTGTCCGAGACCACAGCTGGCTACAGAGTTGTGCGCACCTTTGGTGGCCAGGAATATGAGACCAACAGATTTGAAAAATCCAATCGGGTGAATCGCCAGCAGAATTTGAAGATGGCGGTGACCAAAGTGTTCAGCGCGCAGCTGAATGAAACCATCATTGCACTAGCCGTCTGTATTCTGATTTTTCTCCTTTATGACAGCGCCGGAGAAATGACCAGTGGTCAGGCTGTGACCTTCCTGACCTGGGCGGCTTTGTTAGGATCGCCGATAAAAAAACTGTCAGAGGTGAATGCCAAACTGCAACGTGGGCTTGCTGCCGCTGAAGATGTCTTTGCGCAACTGGATTTTGCGATCGAGCAGGATGAGGGTAGCGGAGATGTCGGGCGAGCTGTGGGTTCACTGGTATTTGAAGATGTATCGTTCTCATACGGTGGTGATACGCCGGTACTGCGCCATGTGAACCTGAGTATCGAACCCGGTCAAACGATTGCGTTGGTTGGACGCTCAGGCAGCGGCAAGACCACCATGGCCAGTCTGATCCCGCGATTCTACGAGTTGGAACATGGACGTATTCTGCTCGATGGCAAAGACATACGCTCGTATTCGCTACCTGCTTTGCGGCGCCAGATTGCGCTTGTTTCGCAACAGGTAACCCTTTTTAACGATACCCTGCGCAATAATATTGCCTACGGTGATCTGTCGGGTTCCAGTGACGAGGCGGTTCAACAGGCCGTGACCCGTGCCTATGCCGGTGATTTCATAGCAGCACTGCCGGACGGCTTCGATACTATTGTTGGGGACGATGGCGTGCTTCTTTCCGGAGGTCAGCGGCAGCGTGTTGCTATCGCCAGGGCACTGCTCAAAGATGCGCCGCTGCTGATTCTTGATGAAGCCACCTCTGCCCTGGACAACGAATCAGAGCGTTATATTCAAGCGGCACTGGATGCGGTGATGGAAGGTCGGACAACCATCGTGATCGCCCATCGACTGTCTACGATTGAGTCTGCTGACAGTATCGTTGTGCTGGATGACGGGCAGATTGTAGAAGTAGGCACTCATGATGATCTGCTTGCCGCTGACGGCCTGTATGCCGAATTGCACAGCGCGCAATTCCAGGATGATGTACCGGCGAAAAAGAAAAAACGACCACCCCGTAAGAAAGATCAGGCTGCTGTGCGGGCCAGTTTGCCCAGTGGTGAATATTTTGAAAGATCAGCTCTGGGGTTGTCTCAGGCCTGGTATGACGGTGCCTGGTGGTTGCACCTCATGCGTCCACTGTCCGGGGTTTATAACTGGGGGCGAAAACGCCAGCTCAAACCTTATCAAACAGGTAAACGAACGCCCGCCCGTACCAGTCTGCCGGTAATTGTGGTTGGCAATATTACCGTTGGCGGCACCGGTAAAACGCCGATGGTGAGCTGGCTTGTTGAAGAACTGCGAGCGTTAGGTTACGCGCCTGGTGTGGTGTTGCGCGGCTATGGTGGACGTTTGAGCAAGACCGGTACCCTTGTCCCCAGCGGTGCAGACCCTGAGCGTTACAGTGATGAGGCTGTGCAATTGCGCGACCGCCTTGGTTGTCCGGTGGCTATTTCTGCCAATCGCTTGAAAGGGCTGCGGCTACTGGAAACCCAGGTATGCGACATCGCGATTTCGGACGATGGTTTGCAGCATTATGCGATGGCCAGAGATATAGAGATTGCCATTATTGACGGCGCGCGCGGTGTTGGTAATGGCAGGTTGTTGCCGGCAGGTCCATTGCGGGAGCCGGTAGAACGTTTGCAGGAAGTAGATTGGGTAATCGCTAACGGGGAATCCAGCGGCCTGGTCGAGTCTGAGTCTGTGATGCGTATGCATGCGGATGGTTTTATCAATCTTGCCAGCGGTGAACAGTTAACCTGTGCTGCGTTCTGCGGGCGATATAGCCAGGTGCACGCGGTATGTGGTATCGGCAACCCGCGGCGCTTTTTTGAGTCGCTGCAGGAGCTGGGTATCAGCACCATAAAGCACACGTATAGTGATCATTATGATTTTTCCGGCCCGGAAGTGCGCTTCGGAGACGGTATGCAGGTTGTCTGTACGGAAAAAGATGCCGCCAAACTTAAACATCTTGAAGATGATTTCAGTCATGTCTGGTTTCTGCGTGTTTCGGTTCAGTTAGAAACAAACGCGCGAAACATATTGCTTGGCCTGCTGACGGAACGCGCAATTGCACCCCAGCGGTTGGTTAGCGAAGACGACATCAGTGAGATGCAGGATCTGGAAGTGGCGCCGTGAAGGTGCATGTTGTGGTGCCCGCGCGATTGGCTTCGACCCGATTGCCAGGTAAACCCCTGGCACTGATCAACGGGATTCCGATGATCGTGCGCGTGATGATGGCGGTACGGGATGCTGATGTAGATACGGTTACCGCTGCAGTAGATGACAGCAGTGTTTTGGCCGTAGTGGAGGCGGCAGGTTACAGCGCGATGCTGACGGCACAAGATCATCCGTCCGGATCTGATCGGGTCATGGAAGTTGTGCGTCGATCAGATTGGGACGAGAAAGACATTGTCATCAATGTGCAGGGTGATGAGCCTTTGTTGCCGGCGTCTTTAGTCTCTCAACTGGCAGATCTGATGCGTGCAGATACAACCATGCAGATGGCGACAGTCTCCGAACCGATACTGACTGCTGCGGAATTCCTCAACCCGAATATTGTTAAAGTTGTCACCACAACAGAGGGTGACGCGCTGTATTTTTCCCGCGCACCGATTCCATTGCCGCGTGATCTGATTCTGAATGATGCGCTGACAGACAGTCAGATTGACGTATTTAAACCACAGCGTCATGTT
>CBDUMB010000425.1:0-3415 GCA_965368205.1 uncultured Pseudomonadaceae bacterium
CATCGCAACAACAAGTGGCCACGCTGCAGCGTGAACTGGACAGGATTGTGCCCTTTACAGATAGGATTTTCGCGGCTTCGCCGGTGAGCGTCGATACGCCGGAACGTCTGATTGGCGCGCGAATTATGATCATCGAAGATGGCCCGACGATTACACATGGGGGTATGCCCCACGGGGCTGGTTTTCAAGCAGTGCGTCATCTCAACATCGGCCAGATTGTTGATCCGCGAGAATTTGCTACCCCGGAAATCGCCGCGATTTTTGCGCAGTATCCTCATATCGGTCCGGTGTTACCGGCAATGGGCTATAGTCGCGCGCAACGCGAGGCGATGGCGGAAACCATAAAGCGGTCTAAGGTAGATGCGGTAGTGTCTGGCTCACCCATCAATCTGGCCCATGCGCTGGCGCTTGAGGTCCCGGTCGTTCGCGTCCACTACGAATATCAGGATACGGGCAAACCCGCCCTTATGGACTTCGTGGAGACTTATCTTGCCGCCTGCAGCTGACCAGGCACCGCTCATTGTTCTGGCCGTCGGTGGACATGGGTTGAGCCATCCCGGTGAGACCGGTTACGGTGCCGAGCGTGGGCGTATCAGTCAACTTAAGCAGACGCTGCACGCGCAGGCATTTCAGGGCGTGCGATTGCTTGTTGTACATGGCAATGGCCCGCAGGTAGGTCGTCTGCTGCGGGACGACGGCGATATTGCCGAGCTGGATATTCACACGGCACAGACGCAAGGCGAGCTGGGTTATCTCCTTGCCCAGGCAATGCCGAAACCCACTGTTGCCATCGTGACACGTGTGACGGTTGCGGATGAACCAGGCCCCCCCATCAAACCCATTGGCGCCATTTTGCCGTTCTGCCCGGCTGATCAGCACTGTGTGCAGGTTGCAGGAGGATGGCGCTTGTTAGTGCCGTCACCAAAGCCGCAAGAAGTTGTCGAGTTGGATGCCATCAGGCGTCTGTTGCGCAGCCACCACGTTGTTGCAGCGGGTGGTGGCGGCGTGCCTGTTACTATCGCGGGTGAGCCCCTCAATGCCGTCATAGACAAAGATTGGGTGGCGGCGCAGTTAGCTATCGCCCTGCAGGCGGAACTTCTGGTGTTTGCCACTGATGTTGATTACGTCTACGCAGACTATGGCGCGGTACAAGCCAAAGCCCTGCCTGAACTCGACAGTCCGGCTTGCAGGAAGCTGCTTGCGTCGGGGTCGCTGGATGCGGGATCTATTGCGCCAAAGCTTGCAAGCGCGCTCGAATTTGTAGAAGCAACAGCAAAACGCGCCTGTATCTGTGCAGTTGAGGACATAATTGCCGCGTTCGAAGGTAAGGCGGGGACGCAGATCAGCGGCCTCCAGCAAAATTAACCCGCCTTTTCTTACAGCGCTATCTCCCACGTCGTGAGTTGATCGAAACTCAGTTCCCGCTCAGCTGTACTGCGGCACATACATGTAGCTCGCAGCCGCAGCGCAAAGGTCCTGCTGTGGCGGGCGTGTGGCGTACCCCTGCGCGTGTGCCACGTCTGCAACTGCCGCCGCAACCGCAACGGCGACCTCACGCATACCCGCAGCGGGGGGGAACAACCTGCCCTGTTCCAGGTCAGCTGCAGATACACAATCTGCCAGTGCGTGGGCAGCGGCCAGAAACATCTCGTCGCTGACCTGTGTTGCACCGGCGAGCAGCAGGCCAAGGCCGACGCCTGGAAATATATAAAAGTTATTACCCTGCCCGGGCGAATAGGTTTGCGTCTCATAGGTGACCGGAGGAAATGGACTGCCGCTGGCAAACACCACTCGCCCCTGGGTCCAGGCAAACGCCTGCTCGGCGGTGCACTCGGCCTTAGAGGTCGGGTTCGACAGCGCAAAGACAATAGGTCGATGGTTGATGCGCGCCATCGCAGACAGCATGTCCTCATCGAACCTTGCGCCCACCCCGCTGGCACCGATGATGGCCGTGGGGGCAAAATCTTCGATGACGGTTCTGGTGTCAGTCGTGTGTGCGCGATCCTGTGCAAAAACAGACTTCCACTCCGGCAGATCAGTACGGCTTGTTACGACGAGGCCACGCGAGTCCATGAATAAACATCGTGCCTTGCTCTGCGCTGCCGACAGGCCTTCATGCTGCATGGCTGCTACAACGGTCCTTGCAAAGCCAAGGTTGGCCTCGCCGGCGCCAACAAACAGTATTCGTTGTTCAGCCAGGCCCTGCCCTGTAATGCGTCCCGCGGAGTATAAGCCAGCAAGCCCCATCGCGCCGGTGCCTTGCACATCGTCGTTAAAACAGCACAGCGTTTTGCTGTAACGATCCAGCAGTCGGAACGCGCTTGCGTTGTTGAAATCCTCAAATTGCAGGATAGTCTCTGGGAATACAGTCTGCACAGCAGACACAAATTCCTCGATGAATTCATCGTAGGGTGCGCCTGTCAGGCGCGCCTGGCGTTCACCCAGATACAGCGGATCATTTCGCAGCGAAGCATTGTCGGTACCAACATCAAGAGCAATCGGCAGACAGATTTCCGGCGCTATGCCGGCACACGCCGTATACAGCGACAGTTTGCCGATCGGTATACCCATACCGTTTGCACCAAGATCACCCAGGCCGAGGATGCGCCCACCGTCGGTGACCACAATGACGCTCGCTTGCGGGCGAGGCCAATGTTTGAGCACTTCAGCCACGCGCCCGCGGTGCGCAAACGCCGAGATGTAGAGTCCCCGTGGCCGCTCATAGATACGACTCCACTGAGAGCAGGCCTCGCCCACTGTCGGTGTATAGATGATCGGCAGCATCTCCTCCAGGTTGTCGAGCACAACGTGATAGAAGAGCGTTTCGTTTTCATCCCGCAGCGCGCTGAGATAACAATACTTATCGAGGGGGTTGTGCTTATCGCGGAGGTTGCTGAGCACGCGTGCTGCCTGTTCAACAAGCGACTCCACACGCGGTGGCAGCAATCCTTCAAGTTGCCGGGTACGACGATCATCCGCCGAAAAACCAGTGCCTCTATTGATCAACGGGTCACACAATTCAGCAGCAACGCGGGGCGATGAATCCGAACTGGTTATACGGGCCATGGATTTTTCCTCGTCAATTTCGAACCTTTCACCGACCTGATCAGGGTCGGTCGGTTGTCGGCTGCTCGACCTGTGGCGTATTCATTTGCGACAGTACCTCGCTCAAAACCTGCAGCTGCTTAGCCGCATCCAGAAAGCGCTGCTCGCCAAGTGCGGCCAGGTAGGCATCAAAAGCGCCTCGGGCCGCGCTTGCAAGTTCTGCCATAGACCCATCGTTTGAATGTCTGGCTTGCATGGCAATCGGCTCATCAGCAAACAAGCCGAGCAGTGCTTCTTCGAAGGTCTCCGCATAACTCAGGGTATCGCCCTGCATCACTGCAACGAGACGCAACTCCGGGTAGGCAGCCGT
>CBDUMB010000426.1:0-3410 GCA_965368205.1 uncultured Pseudomonadaceae bacterium
GGTCTGATTTTCTTTTCTTCTTCTGAACGCAGGGAGACATCTGACGAAAATGTTTCGTTGTCTCGCAGAATGGTCATGACATCTTCATAGCGTGCCACGGTATAAGGCGCATCCGGCTGTTCCTGCAGCACCGGCTGATCTTTGCGCATGGCCGCCCAAATATCATAGGGATTTTGCGGTTGCTCAGATGTTACTTCACTCATGTCACTCACCAGCGGTTAGGAGGTTTTTACTGTGGACAGAGTGTAAGAAGAATCAGCGCCACTTCGTAGGGGCTACACCAAATATTTTCATGACACAGTATCGCCGGCGCCGGCTACTTTATAACTGGGATCTTCATAGTAGTTCACCTCAATCAGTGCCTCGGCATTTACCAACAGCGCTCTACAATCCGCAGACAGATGCCGCAGATGTACTTTCTTGCCTATCTTGGCATACCGTTCGGTTATCTTATTGAGCGCCTCTATTGCAGACATGTCAGCGACCCTGCTCTCTGCAAAGTCGATCACAACGTGATCGGGATCTTCAAGCACAGTGAACTTTTCAGCAAAGTGCGTAGTGGATCCAAAGAAAAGCGGACCGTAGATCTCATAGTGCTTCCAGCCTTTCTCATCAACGTACTTGCGCGCACGAATGCGCACAGCGCTATCCCAGGCGAATACCAGCGCGGAAATGATGACGCCAACAACCACGGCAACAGCCAGATTGTGCAGGACCGCGGTGACCAGGGTGACGAGTATCATCACCAGAATGTCTGACGTTGGCATGCGCTGAAAAACTTTCAGACTTGCCCATTCGAAGGTGCCTATTGCCACCATCATCATCACGCCGGTGAGGGCTGCCATGGGCAACAGCTCAATAACTGGCGCCCCGTACATGATGAAAACCAGCAACATGATTGCGGCCACAACCCCCGAGAGCCGAGCACGTGCGCCGGAGGAAATATTGATCAGGCTCTGCCCTAACATGGCGCAGCCACCCATACCGGAAAAGAAACCAGACAACACATTTGCAGTGCCTTGAGCTACACACTCTTTATTACTGCGGCCGCGCGTCTCTGTAATTTCATCAATAATGTTAAGCGTCAGTAAACTCTCAATCAGACCGACACTGGCCACAATTAGTGCATAGGGAAAGATCAGCTTTAACGTCTCAAAATTGAGCTCAACCATAGGGATGTGAAACGGCGGAAACTCCCCTGCTATAGAGGTGATATCACCAACAGTTTTGGTGTCGATACCCAGGACGGTGACAATGCCAAAAACCGCAAGAATCGCGACCAGAGATGCGGGCACCGCTTTTGTCAGCTTCGGCAACAGCCAGATGACCAGCATGGAAAAAACCACAAGACCACCAAACGTCGCCAGTTCGGTACCTGCCAACCAGCTGCTGTCACCGGATCTGAATTGATCGATCTGGCTCATGAAAATGATGATCGCAAGGCCGTTCACAAAACCGAAGATGACCGGATGTGGCACCAGGCGCATCACCTTACCCAGGCGAAACACACCGGCCAGCACCTGTAAAATGCCTGCCAGGATGACAGTGGCGAACACGTATTCAACACCGTGGGAGAACGCAAGCGACGCGATGACCACCGCTATCGCACCCGTTGCACCGGAAATCATGCCCGGACGACCGCCCAACACACTGGCCACCAAACCCATAACAAAAGCTGCATAGAGGCCGGTAAGCGGCGACAGCCCGGCAATCAGAGCAAATGCAACCGCTTCGGGCACAAGCGCCAGCGCCACCGTCAGGCCGGATAATATTTCAGTCCGGTAATTGACCGATTGGGCCAGAGCAAAGTATTTCAGATATGTATTTTTGATAAAAAACCCGCAACGTTAAAGTAAAGCCACCACATACAGCCGTCCGCATGCGTTGCAATACGCAAACGCCAAAACACAAGAAATCATGTCACGGGAGTGAATGAACAAGTGGGGACCAGACGAAGCCCGCAGCGTGGCCAGACCAACCAACAACTACAGATAAAACAGGGTGTTGGCTAGAGAAGAACAGATTCCACGAGCGGGCGGCATGTTACCGAGACGTGCTGGGGCTGTCGAGGAAAGAAAGCACAGTTTCGGCTACCCGTGCACGTCAACATTCTGACTGAAGCACCTTCTCAAGCGTAGCTCAGAAGTTTTCGGTCAAGCGGCCTGCTTTACTCTACCTGAGCAGAGGCAGCGCCAGGGATCTCTCCACGGTGTTTGATCTGCAGGCCTGTCAGAAAATTGCGCAGCACCTGGTCTTTACACAACCGGTAATGTGGGTGATCAGGCCGGCGGAAAAAGGCGGATAATTCATGTTTGCTGATGTCGAAGTCAGCTAACGACAATATTGAGAGAATATCTTCTGCCTGCAGATTGAATGCAATTTTCAGTTTCCTGAACACAATATTGTTGTTCATTCTCTTTTCAGGCTCGGGTTGAGGACCATCTTTCCTGCCACGCCGCTCATTGATCAGGCCATTCAGGAAAGTTGCAAACATTGCATCGCTGATTTCTTCGTACTCGGGATCGTCGTCTTTTTTGAGCCAGGCAATCACCTGGGCTCTGATGACACGCTGGTCAGCCTGCGCGAACAGAGAGATGATGTGTTTGTCATCAAGATCCAGGATGTAGCGCACCCGGCGCAGGCAATCATTGGCTTTCATTATTTCTCAACGTCTGCAGCTGTGAGCTTAACGCCAAACTTTTCATTGTTGAACTCAATCGTATCACCACTAACTATTTTTTTACGCTTCTGCGTTTCCACTTTACCATTGACCAGGACCTGGCCAGCTGCAACCACGGCCTTCGCCTGACCACCGCTCGTCACCATACCTTCAAACTTCAGGATCTTGTAGAGTTCCACCGGCTCGCTGGAAATTTCCACCGAACGTAATGGCGTCATATTTTTTTCATCTGAGTTGTTCACTGGAGTGGTCATTACGTAAAGCCTGCGGTGAATTTAGGAGGGCTGTTTCTTTGATGGATCCACTTGGACCCTGGCGGCAGGCATCGTACGCGGCTGAATCCGAAACTGATAGGGGTTTCAGCATCACCCCCTCGACCAGGAACCGGCGTTATACAACATCCATATGGTGCTTTGCTGTAACCTCATGGCTAAAACAACTGAATCGAATTGACTTGACCACTCCAGAACTTTCCAATTTACCACCCACACAATTCCGCTACGGCTGGACCACTGTAACTCTGGTCGCGCTGGGTGCGGCGGTTGCCCACGCCTTCGGGCGGTTCAGTTATGGCTTGCTCCTGCCTGCGGTGCGCGACGACCTTGGCATGTCAAATACTCTGGCCGGCGTCGTCGGAGGGGCCAACGTCGGGGCTTATCTGCTGGGCACGATCATCGTCGCGTGGGCGACGAGTCGATATCTGCTGCTGTCCGTTCTACGCCTGGGGCTG